>JAICTR010000080.1 GCA_025936275.1 Burkholderiales bacterium | reverse complement strand
TCCTCATGAGCTACGGCGAGGGCGCCGTGATGGCGGTGCCGGGGCACGACGAGCGCGACTTCGCGTTCGCGAAGCGGTATTCGCTCCAGATCAAGCAGGTGATCGACGTCGACGGCAAGCCCTATTCGGCGGACGAATGGCAGGAGTGGTATGCGGCACCCGGCCGCAACGTCCATTCCGGCCGCTTCGACGGCATGACCCAGGAGCAGGCGATCGACGCGGTCGCCTCCGAGCTCGAGCGCATGGGGCTCGGCCGCAAGCGCATCCAGTACCGCCTGCGCGACTGGGGCATCTCGCGCCAGCGCTATTGGGGCACGCCGATCCCGATCATCCAGTGCCCGAAGTGCGGCGACGTGGGTGTGCCCGACGACCAGCTTCCGGTCGTGCTGCCCGAGGACCTGGTGCCCGACGGCAGCGGCAGCCCGCTCGCGAAGTCGCCCGCGTTCTTCGAGACGAAATGCCCGAAGTGCGGCGGCGCGGCGAAGCGCGACACCGACACGATGGACACCTTCGTCGATTCGTCGTGGTACTTCATGCGCTATGCGTGCCCCGGCGCGGACACGATGGTGGATGCGCGCGTGCAGCACTGGATGCCGGTGGACCTCTACATCGGCGGCATCGAGCACGCGATCCTGCACCTGCTCTACGCGCGCTTCTGGACCAAGGCGATGCGCGACATGGGTCTCATCGGCGTGGACGAGCCGTTCGCGAACCTGCTCACGCAGGGCATGGTGCTGAACCACATCTTCTCGCGCCGCACCGCGAAGGGCGGCATCGAGTACTTCTCGCCCGACGAGGTGGATGTCCAGGTGGACGCCGATTCGCGCATCACCGGCGCGAAGCTGAAGGGCGACGGCAGCGCCGTCGACTACGACGGCATCGGCACGATGTCGAAGTCGAAGCGCAACGGCGTCGATCCCCAGGACATGATCGATCGCTACGGCGCCGACACCGCGCGCTTCTACGTGATGTCGGCCAACGCGCCCACCGACACGATGATCTGGTCCGACGAGGGCGTGGATGGCGCGTTCAAGTTCCTGCGGCGGTTGTGGGCGATGGTGCACGCGCAGGTCGAAGGTGGTGTGGTCGAGCGTTATGGCTCTCCCTCTCCCTTGGGAGAGGGCCGGGGAGAGGGTCCGGACCTGTCTTCCGACCTCAAATCCCTGCGCCTGAAATTGCATCGCACCATCGAGAAGGTCGGCGACGATTACGGCCGCCGCTGGCAGTTCAACACCGCGATCGCCGCGGTGCGCGAGCTGCTGAACCTCTACGAGACGCTGCAGGACCGCAGCCCCGTCGCGCGCGCGGTGGCGCAGGAAGTGCTGGAGGACGCGGTGCTGCTCCTCTCGCCGATCGTGCCGCACATCGCGACCGCGCTGTGGAAGGAGCTTCGCCCCGGCACGCGGCTCCTCGACCAGCCGTGGCCCGCGGTGGATCCCGCGGCGCTGGTGCAGGACACGATCGAGATCGTGGTGCAGGTGAACGGCAAGATGCGCGGGCACCTGGCCGTCGGCGCCGACGCGAGCCGCGAGCAGATCGAGGCCGCGGTGCTGCATCACGACGCGGTGCTGAAATTCGGCGAGGGCCGCAAGCCGAAGAAGGTCGTGGTCGTGCCCGGCCGGCTGGTGAACGTCGTTGTCTAGGATCTTCCTCGTCGCCTTGCTTTTCCTCGCCGCGTGCGGCTTCGAGCTGCGCGGCGAGCCGAGCGTGGGCTTGCGTACGCTCTTCGTCACCTCGAACGTGCCCTCGACCGTGGTCACGGACCTGCGGCGCATCCTCGCGACCGGGCCCACGCACCTCGTGTCCTCGGAGAAAGATGCCGAGGCCACGCTGCGCGTGCTCGGCGAGTCGCGCGACAAGACGGTGCACACCATCACCGGGAGCGGGCGCGTGTACGAGTTCCAGCTGCGCCTCGCGGTGAGCTACGAGCTCACGGTGCCGGGGCGCGAGGAGCCGGTGATCGCGCCGGCCGAGGTCTCCACGACGCGCCTCATCACCTATAGCGAGGCGGCGCCGACGGCGAAGGAAGCCGAGGAGCAGCTTCTCTACAAGGACATGCGGGCGGACCTCGCGGGAAGGATCCTGCGCCAGGTCGCGGTCGCGCGCCGCGAGTCGGCGGCTGCCTTCTTGCCTGCTCGATGAAGATCCGCGCGAAGCAGCTCGAGGCGCAGCTGCGCAAGGGACTCGCGCGCCTCTACGCGGTGCATGGCGCCGAGGCGCTGGTGGCGCTCGAAGCCGCCGACCGCATCCGCGAGGCGGCGCGCGCGGCGGGCTGCACCGAGCGCGAGATTTTCTTCGCCGAGCCCGGCGCCGACTGGAGCCGGCTCGGCGCGTCGGCCTCCAACCTCTCGCTCTTCGCCTCGAAGCGGCTGCTGGAGCTGCGCATCCCCGGCGGCAAGCCCGGCGTCGAGGGCGCGCGCGCGATCGAGTCGTGGTGCGCGAGCCTCGGCGAAGACACCGTCGCGCTGGTGATGCTGCCCGGGCTCGACTGGAAGCAGCAGAAGTCGCGCTGGTTCGAGGCGCTCGATGCCGCGGGACTCGTGGTCGAGGCCCAGCCGGTCACGCGCGAGGAGCTTCCGGAGTGGCTCGCCGCGCGCATGGCGCGCCACGGGCAGAAGGCCTCGATCGAGACGCTGGAATGGCTCGCCGACCGCGTCGAGGGAAACCTCCTCGCGGCGCAGCAGGAAGTGGAGAAGCTCGCGCTGCTGCTGCCGCAAGGCGAGGTGACGCTCGAGTCGATCCGCGACGCGGTGGTCGACGTGTCGCGCTTCGATCGCGAGGCGCTGCTGGATGCGATCCATGCGGGCGACGCCGCGCGCATCGTGCGCATCGTCGAGTCGCTGCGCGCCGAGGACGAGCCGCTGCCGCTGCTCCTCTGGACGCTCGCCGAGGAGGCGCGGCTCATGATGGCGATCGACGCCGGACAGCGGCCGCGCGGCTTCCTCGCGCCGGAGCGCGTCTCCGCGCTCGGGCGCGGCGCGAAGCGCCTCGAGCGCGCCGGCCTCGAGCAAGCGCTCTTGCGAGCGCACCGGATCGACCGCATGATTAAAGGCGTGCAGGCAGGCGATCCGTGGGACGGCATGCTCGCGCTGGCCCTCGCCCTCGCCGGGAAGCCCGCGCTCGCCGACGCCGCCTGATCGCCATGCCCAACGACCTCGACGTTTCCGCAGACCTTCGCGCCATGATGCACGCCATGGGCGAGGCCGCGCGCGCCGCGAGCCGCGCCCTCGCGCGCGCGAGCACCGCGGCGAAGAACCGCGCGCTGCAATCCGCCGCCGATGCGCTGGTGCAGCGCGCACGCGGCCTCCTCGCCGCGAATGCCGAGGACGTGAAGGCGGCGCGCGCCGAGGGGCGCGACGACGCTTTCATCGACCGGCTGAAGCTCACGGAGAAGGCGATCGACGCGATGGCCGAGGGCCTGCGCGACGTCGCGCGCCTGCCCGATCCGGTGGGCGCGGTGAGCGACCTCGCCTATCGTCCGTCGGGCATCCAGGTGGGGCGCATGCGCGTGCCGCTCGGCGTGATCGGCATCATCTACGAGTCGCGCCCCAACGTGACGGCCGATGCCGGCGCGCTCTGCCTCAAGTCCGGCAACGCCTGCATCCTGCGCGGCGGGAGCGAATCGCTGCAGTCGAACCAGGCGATCGCGGCCTGCCTCGCGATCGGGTTGAAGGACGCGGGACTTCCGGAAGCCTCGATCCAGCTCGTCGCGACCGCGGAGCGCGCCGCGGTGGGCGAGCTGGTGGCGATGGAGCGCTACGTGGACGCGATCGTGCCGCGCGGCGGCAAGTCGCTCATCGAGCGCGTGGCGCGCGAGGCGAAGGTGCCGGTGATCAAGCACCTCGACGGCATCTGCCACGTGTACATCGACGATCGCGCCGATCTCGCGAAGGCGGTCGCCATCGCCGACAACGCGAAGACGCAGCGCTACGGCACCTGCAACACGATGGAATGCCTGCTGGTCGCGCACTCGATCGCGGCGAAGGCGCTGCCGAAGATCGGCCGCATCTACGCGAAGAAGGGCGTCGAGATGCGCTGCGACGCGGAAGCGAAGGGGATCCTCGAGAAGGCCGGCATCGAGGGGCTGAAGGATGCGACCCCCGAGGATTACGCGACCGAGTACCTGGCGCCGATCGTCTCGATCGCCGTGGTGGCGGGGCTCGACGCGGCGCTGGAGCACATCGCGCGATACGGCTCGCAGCACACCGACGCGATCGTGACCGAGGATGTGTCGCACGCGCAGCGGTTCCTGCGCGAGGTCGATTCGAGCTCGGTGATGGTGAACGCCTCGACGCGCTTCGCCGACGGGTTCGAGTACGGCCTCGGCGCCGAGATCGGCATCTCCACCAACAAGCTGCATGCGCGCGGCCCGGTGGGCCTCGAGGGCCTCACCTCGCAGAAGTGGATCGTGCTCGGCGACGGGCAGGTCCGGACGACTTGAGCCCGATCGGCCTTTTCGGCGGCACGTTCGACCCGGTCCATTTCGGCCACCTGCGGCTCGCCACCGAGCTCGCGGAAGCCTTCCGCCTCGAGCGCGTCGTGTTCATTCCCGCGGGACTTCCCTACCATCGCGGCCGCAGCGCGCATGCATCGAACGAGCAGCGCCTCACGATGCTCAAGCTCGCCGTCGCGCGCGACCCGCGCCTCGACGTGGACGACCGCGAGCTCAAGCGCGAGGGCGAGACCTACACCTACGACACGCTGGCCGAGATCCGCGCCGAGCGCGGCCCGGATGCGCCGCTCGTCTTCCTCATCGGCAGCGACGCCTTCGCGAAGATCGATACGTGGCATCGCGGGTCCGAGCTCCTCGACCTCGCGCATTTCGCCGTGGCGATCCGTGGCGACGACGAGGACTGGGCGAGCAAGGGGCCGGGCGCCTTCCCGCGCGAGGTCTGGCCGCGCATCACGCTCAACCTGCGCGAGATGCTGTCGGCGCCGTCCGGCAAGGTGATGACCTTCCGGATGACGCCGCTCGCGATCTCCTCCACGGCGATCCGCGAGCTTTCCGGGGAGGACCGCTCCATCCGCTACCTCACGCCCGAGCCGGTGGTGGAATTCGTGCGCGCGCACCGCATCTATTCCAGCAAGCGGGAGGCGCAAGCCGCCTCCGGATCCCCGGCCCCCCACGCATGAAGAAGCCCACCACGCTCGCCCGCAAGAAGCTCGTCATCGCCGCGCTCGAGGACATCAAGGCACGCGACATCCAGGCGATCGACGTGCGCAAGGTCACCTCGATCTTCGACTGGATCATCGTCGCGAGCGCCGACTCGGCGCGCCAGACCAAGGCCCTCGCGCGCCACGTGCTCGAGCGGCTCAAGGAGTCCGGCTCCACCATCGTCGGCACCGAGGGCGAGGAGTCGGGCGATTGGATCCTCGTCGATGCCGGCGACGTCGTGGCGCACGTCATGCAGCCCGCGGTGCGCGAGTACTACAACCTCGAGGAGCTGTGGAGCGAGGGGCGCTTCGACCAGGTGGTGAATTCGAGCGCGCCGGTGCCGCAGGCGCGGCGGCCGCGCGCCCGGCCGCGCGCCGCGGCGGCGAGCCGCGGGCACAAGGCCGCCTGAGGGCGTGCGCATCACCGTCCTGTCCGTGGGCCACCGCATGCCGGGGTGGATCCAGGAGGGATTCGGCGAGTACCTGCGCCGCATGCCGCCCGAGATCCGCATCGAGCTGGTGGAGCTGAAGCCCGAGGAACGCGGCGCGGGACGGCCGGTGGAGCGCGCGATGGCCGCCGAGGGCGAGCGCATGCTCGCCGCGCTTCCGGCCGGGGCGACCCTCCTCGCCCTGGACGAGAAAGGCCGGTCCGTCTCCACGCAGGGGCTTTCGGTTATGCTCTCCGGATGGATGCGCGAGGGGACGCATCCGGCGTTCGCCATCGGCGGCGCCGACGGGCTTTCGGAGGCGGTGAAGGAGCGCGCGGAGAAGCTCGTGTCGCTCTCCGCCCTCACGCTTCCGCACGGGCTCGTGCGCGTGGTGCTCGCCGAGCAGCTCTACCGCGCGTGGTCGATCCTCGCGCGCCATCCTTACCATCGAGAATGAACCGACCGCCCGACATCCTCTTCCTCCCCGGCTTCGACGGCAACGCGACGCTGCGCGAGCCGTTCGTCGCGGCGCTGAACGCGCACCATCCGGCACGCGCGATCGGCTATCCCAACGCGACGCTGGGATCGCTGCGCGGCTATTGCCGCTACGCCGCGGCGCAGGCCTCGGAAAGCTCGCGCCACATCCTCGTCGCCGAGTCGTTCTCGGGCCTCGTCGCGGCGCGCTGGGCGGCGATGGACCCGCACGTGGAGGCGATCGTGCTGTGCGGCTCCTTCGCGAGGAACCCGGTGCGCTGGCTCGCTTCGGTGGGTGCGGCCCTGCCGGAGATCGTGCGCCTGGGCGCGAAGCTGCTGCGCGCCATCCCGCCCGCGACGCGCGACCCGCGCCACCTCGCGTGGTCGCGCGAGTTCAACGACACCATCCTCGCGCTCGACGACGACGTGATCGCGGAGCGCCTGCGCATCATCGCCGAGGAGGACGTGACCCACGAGCTGCAGGGGCTGCGCATCCCGATCGTGCTGCTGCAATTCGACGGCGACCAGGTGGTGGGCCGCAGCGCGCGGCGCGAGCTCGAGCGCGTGTGCCGCAACGCAGAGGTCGTGCGCTTCCCCGGCCCGCATTACGCCCTGGAGGTCCGTCCGCGCGAATGCGCCGAGGCGATCGGGCGGCGCATCCGCACGCTGTTCACGCCGCCGCCGACGCGCGAGGGCGTGAAGGCGGCCGACGCGTGATCTACCTCGCGTCGAGGAGCCCGCGGCGCCGCGAGCTGCTCGGCCAGGTCGGCATCAAGTTCGAGCTGCTGCTCTTCCGCGAGGGCCCGCGCCAGGACCCCGATACCGACGAGCGCGTGCATCCCGGCGAGCAGCCGGAGGACTACGTGCGGCGCGTGGCGCTCGCCAAGGCGAGCGCGGCCTGGCATCGCGTGCTGATGCGGCGCGGGATGCGGCGCATGCCGGTGCTCGCCGCCGATACCACCGTCGCGCTCGCGGGAGAGATCCTCGCCAAGCCCGCGGACCGGGCCGACGCCGAGCGCATGCTGCGGCTCCTTTCCGGCACGCGCCATCGCGTGCTCACCGCGGTCGCGGTGGGCCAGGAGCAGCGCTTCGAGGTGGCGGTGAGCGAATCGCTCGTCACCTTCGCCACGCTCGACGATGCGCGGATCCACTCCTACGTGAATTCGGGCGAGCCCTACGACAAGGCCGGCGGCTACGCGATCCAGGGACGCGCCGCGGCCTTCGTCGAGCGCCTCGAGGGAAGCTACTCGGGCGTCATGGGGCTGCCGCTTTACGAGACGGCCAACCTCCTGAGACTATTCGGGGTAACCGTGCCCTGATGGGCCAAAATTCTTTGGAAACGCAGATGAACGCAGAGGCGCCGCAGATGAACGCTGATTTGATGGAGGCCATCCCGGATAGCTAGGAATTCAGCGAGGACGCGGAATCGATTCCTGCGTCCATCTGCGTCTTGATCTGCGTTCATCTGCGTTTCCGCCTTGGTCCGCGGGAGCCCGGATGAACGAGCAAATCCTCATCAACGTCACGCCGCAGGAGACGCGCGTGGCGGTCACCGAGCAGGGCGCGGTGCAGGAGCTGCACGTCGAGCGCGACTCGAGCCGCGGACTGGTGGGCAACGTCTACCTGGGCCGCGTGTGCCGCGTGCTTCCCGGCATGCAGTCGGCCTTCGTCGAGATCGGCCTGCCGCGCGCGGCCTTCCTCCACGTCGCCGACATCTGGACCGCGAGGAACGGCAACGGCGCCGAGCGCCCGATCGAGAAGATCCTCTCGGAAGGCCAGTCCCTGCTGGTGCAGGTCGTGAAGGATCCGATCGGCAGCAAGGGCGCGCGGCTCTCGACGCAGGTCTCGATCGCCGGGCGCCTCCTCGTCTACCTGCCGCAGGATCCCCATATCGGCATCTCGCAGAGGATCGAGGACGAGGCGGAGCGCGAGCAGCTGCGCGAGAAGGTGCAGTCGCTGATCCCGCCCACGGAGGCCGGCGGCTTCATCGTGCGCACCGTCGCCGAGACCGCGACGGATGCCGAGCTCGCCGCCGACATCGAGTACCTGGTGACTCTCTGGAAGCAGATCCGCCTCGCCGCGCAGACGGCGGCGCCGCAAGCGCTGCTCTACCAGGACCTCTCGCTCGCCGCGCGCGTGTTGCGCGACCTCGTGACCGATTCGACCGAGCGCATCGTCATCGACTCGCGGGAGACGTTCTCGCGCATGCGCGACTTCGCCGAGCGCTACACGCGCCAGGCGCTGCCGATCCTCGAGCACTACACCGGCGAACGGCCGCTCTTCGACCTCTTCGCGGTCGAGGACGAGATCGAGCGCGCGCTCGCGCGGCGCGTGGACCTGAAAAGCGGCGGCTACCTCATCATCGACCAGACCGAGGCGCTCACCACGGTCGACGTGAACACCGGCGGCTTCGTCTCCGGGCGCACCTTCGACGACACGATCTTCAAGACGAACCTCGAGGCGGCGCAGGCGATCGCGCGCCAGCTGCGGCTGAGGAACCTCGGGGGCATCATCATCGTCGACTTCATCGACATGGACAGCGCCGAGCATCGGGACGCCGTGCTCGCGGAGTTCCGCAAGGCGCTCTCCCGCGACCGCACGCGCGTCACGGTGAACGGCTTCTCGCAACTGGGGCTCGTGGAGATGACGCGCAAGCGCACGCGCGAGTCCCTCGCGCACGTGCTGTGCGAGCCGTGCCCGGTGTGCGCCGGCCGCGGCGAGCTCAAGACCGCGCAGACCGTGTGCTACGAGATCCTGCGCGAGATCCTGCGCGCCGACCGGCAGTTCAACGCGAAGGAGTACCGCATCCTCGCCTCGCAGAAGGTGATCGACGTGTTCCTCGAGGAGGAAGCCGCGAGCCTCACGCAGCTCGGCGACTTCATCGGCAAGCCCATCTCGATGGGGGTGGAGACGGCGTACATGCAGGAGCAGTACGACGTGGTCCTGGTCTAAGGGGGTCGGACCCCGGTTCACGCCGTTGCCTGGTTTGGGGTCTGACCCCCGTACCAGGGTTTGATTACGGTTAAACCCCCAGGTACCGGTTCAGCACCTCCGGCTGCTGCCGGATCTCCTGCGACGGCCCCTCGTGCACCACGTGGCCGTTGTTGATGATGTAGACGCGCTGCGCGAGGGCGAGCGTCGCCGGCAGGTTCTGCTCCACCAGCACGATCGTCTGTCCGGCGGCGGCGAGGTCGCGGCAGGCGCGCATCAGGTCCTTCACGATCACCGGCGCGAGGCCCTCGAACGGCTCGTCGAGCAGGATGATCTTGGGATCGCGGATCAGGGCGCGCGCGATCGCGAGCATCTGCTGCTCGCCGCCGGAAAGGTCGGTGCCGCGGCTGGTGCGCCGCTCCTTGAGCCGCGGGAACATCTCGTAGATGCGCTCGAGCGGCCACTTGTTCTGCGCGGTGAGCCCGGCGAGGACGAGGTTCTCCTCGACGTTCAGGCTGCCGAAGACGCGCCGGTCCTCGTGCACGAGCTGCATGCCGGAGCGCGCGATGGCGTGGCTCTTCTTCCCGGCGATCTCGGCGCCGTCGAAGCGCACCGAGCCGCCGCGCGGCGCGACCACGCCCATCAGGCTC
>JAICTR010000040.1 GCA_025936275.1 Burkholderiales bacterium | reverse complement strand
GCTCGCGAAGAAGGAGGGCGTGGGCCTCGCGATCCTCGGCAAGCAGGCGATCGACGACGACGCGAACCAGACCGGGCAGATGCTCGCGGCGCTCCTCGATTGGCCGCAGGCGACCTTCGCGAGCAAGGTGGAGCTGGACGCTTCTTCCGCGAAGGTGACGCGCGAGATCGACGGCGGCCTCGAGACCGTCGAAGTGAAGATGCCCGCGGTGGTCACCACGGATCTGCGCCTCAACACGCCGCGCTACGCGACGCTCCCCAACATCATGAAGGCGAAGAAGAAGCCGCTCGACGTGGTGAAGCCCGCCGACCTCGGGGTGGACGTGGCCCCGCGCGTGAAGACGTTGAAGGTCGCCGAGCCCGGCAAGCGCAAGGCGGGCGTGATGGTGAAGGACGTCGCCGAGCTGGTCGGCAAGCTGAAGACCGAAGCGCAGGTGATCTGAACCATGACGGCATTGGTGATCGCCGAGCACGACGGCACGGGATTGAAGGGCGGCACCGCGAACGCGGTGGCCGCGGCGGTGAAGATGGGCGGCGAGGCGCACGTGCTCATCGCCGGCACGAACGCGAAGGGCGCGGCCGAGGCGGCGGCGAAGCTCGCGGGCGTGGCGAAGGTTCTCGTCGCGGAAGCGGCGCACTACGACGACGGCTCGCCCGAGAATTACGCCGCGCTCGTGACGTCCCTCGCGAAATCCTGTTCGCACGTCGTCGCGCCCGCGTCGGCGTTCGGCAAGAGCGTGGCGCCGCGCATCGCGGCTCTCCTCGACGTGGCGCAAATCTCCGAGATCACCGCGGTCGAATCGCCCGACACCTTCGTGCGGCCGATCTACGCGGGCAACGCGTTCGCCACGGTGCAGTCCGCCGATCCCGTGAAGGTCGTGACCGTCCGCGCGACGGGCTTCGATGCGCCGGCCTCGACCGGCAACGCGCCGATCGAGTCGATCGCCGCCGGTCCCGACAAGGGGCAATCGAAGGTGCTCTCGCGCGAGCTCACGAAGTCCGCACGCCCCGAGCTCGGCGGCGCGCGGCGCGTCGTCTCCGGCGGCAGGGGACTCGGCAGCGCGGAAAACTTCAAGATGCTCGAAGCGCTCGCCGACAAGCTGGGCGCCGCGATCGGCGCCTCGCGCGCGGCGGTGGATTCGGGCTACGTGCCCAACGATTACCAGGTGGGCCAGACCGGCAAGATCGTGGCGCCCGAGCTCTACATCGCGATCGGCATCTCCGGCGCGATCCAGCACCTCGCCGGCATGAAGGACAGCAAGGTGATCGTCGCCATCAACAAGGATCCCGAGGCGCCGATCTTCCAGGTCGCCGACTACGGGCTCGTCGGCGATCTGTTCCAGGTCATTCCGGAGCTCACGCAGAAAATTTGACCCTCATCCCGGCCCTCTCCCAGGGGAGAGGGAGGAGACCGCCATGGCCGAGTACGTCGCACCGTTGAAGGACATGCAGTTCGTGCTCGAGCGCGTGGTCGGGCTCGAGCAGGTGAACACCCTGCCGGGATGGGAGGAGGTCACCGACGACGTCGTCGACGCGATCCTCGAGGAAGCCGCGAAGCTCGCCTCGGAAGTCCTCTCGCCGCTCAACGCCAGCGGCGACCGCGAGGGCGCGAAGTTCGAGGACGGCAAGGTGACGATGCCGCAGGGCTTTCGCGACGCGTACTGGCAATGGGTGAAGGCCGGCTGGGGCAACGTGCTTGCGCCCACCGAGTTCGGCGGCCAGGGATTGCCGCATCTCGTCGCCACACCGATCGAGGAGATGTGGGGCGCGGCGAACCTCGCGTTCAAGCTCTGCCCGATGCTCACGCAAGGCGCCGTCGAAGCCCTGGACACGGTGGGCTCCGAGGAGCTCAAGCGCCGCTTCCTGCCGAAGATGGTCTCCGGCGAATGGACCGGCACCATGAACCTCACCGAGCCGCAGGCGGGGAGCGATCTCTCGCTGGTGCGCACCAAGGCGGTCCCGCAGAAGGACGGCACCTATCGGCTGCACGGCCAGAAGATCTTCATCACCTACGGCGAGCACGACTACACCGAGAACATCGTGCACATGGTGCTCGCGCGGATCGAGGGCGCGCCCGCCGGCGTGAAGGGCATCTCGCTCTTCCTGGTGCCGAAGGTGCTGGTGAAGGAAGACGGCAGCCTCGGCGCGAGGAACGACGTGAAGTGCGCCTCCATCGAGCACAAGCTCGGCATCCACGCGAGCCCCACGGCGGTGCTGATGTACGGCGAGAAGGAAGGCGCGGTGGGCTACCTCATGGGCGAGGCGAACCGCGGCCTCGAGTACATGTTCATCATGATGAACGCCGCGCGCCTCTCGGTGGGCCTCGAGGGTGTCGCGATCGCGGAGCGTGCCTACCAGCGCGCGCTCGCGTGGTCGCGCGAGTGCCTGCAGGGAAAACCGGTCGGCGCCTCGGGCGCGAAGGCGGCGCCGATCGTGCAGCACCCGGACGTGAAGCGCATGCTCCTCACCATGAAGTCGCTCACCGAGGCGATGCGCGCGCTCGCGTACTGGGTCTCGGCGATGCTCGACCGCGCGCGGCGCGCGACCGACGAGACCGAGCGCCTGCGCTGCCAGGCGATGGTCGACCTGCTGGTGCCGGTGGTGAAGGGCTGGAGCACGGAGACGGGCGTGGAGATCGCGTCGCTCGGGATCCAGGTGCACGGCGGCATGGGCTTCATCGAGGAGACCGGCGCCGCGCAGCACCTGCGCGACTCGCGCATCACCACGATCTACGAGGGCACCACCGGCATCCAGGCGAACGACCTCGTCGGACGCAAGGTGGGACGCGAGGCGGGCCGCACCGCGCTCGCGCTGGTGGCGCAGGTGGAGTCGCAGGTGGCCGAGCTCGCGAAGGCGAAGAACGTGCACCTGCGCGAGATCGCCGACCGCCTCACGGCCGCGGTGGCGCGCCTGCGCGAATCGACGCAGTGGATCGTCGCGACCTACGGCACCAACCCCGCCGCGGTCGCCTCCGGCTCGGTGTACTACCTGAAGCTCATGGGCATCGTCTGCGGCGGCTGGATGATGGCGCGCGCGGCGCGGATCGCGTGCGAGGACCTCGAGCAGGGCCGCGGCGACGCGGCGTACCTGCGCGGCAAGCTCCTCACCGCGCGCTTCTATGCCGACCACATCCTCCCGCAGTCGCTCTCGCTCGCGACGGTCGCGATGCGCGGCGCCGATAGCGTGCTCGCGGTGGAGGAGGCGCTGCTCTAGGCGACGGGCTGCGCGTGCGCCGGCCGGGGCATGTCGAGCTCGCTCCGGTAGCAGACGTGCGAGAGCTGGTCTGCGCGCACCAGCTCCTTGGCCGCGTACATCGCATGGTCGGCGTCGGCGAGCAGGCCCGCCGAGCCTTCCCCGAAGCGGTATTCCGCGACCCCGCACGCGAGGCGGATCGTCAAGTCGCGCCCGGGCGCGATCTCGCACGGGCTCGACTCGATCGCCTTCACCAGGCGCGCCACCACCTTCTTCAGCGCGCGGTTGCGGTGCAATCCCACGATGAACTCGTCGCCGCCCCAGCGCGCCACCCAGTCGCCGCGCCGCGTGTTGAGCTGCAGCAGCGCCGCCACGTGCGAGACGCACGCATCGCCGGCGCTATGGCCGTGCAGGTCGTTCACCGCCTTGAAGCCCTCGATGTCGAAGTACGCCACCTGGAAGGATTGCAGGTCGCGCTCGGCGCGCGCGACTTCCTCGGCGAGGCGCTTCTCGCCGGCGCGGCGGTTGTAGAGGCCGGTGAGCTCGTCGGTATCCGAGACCTTCTCGAGGCGGTTGATGGTCTCGTGGAGCTGCGAGAGCGTGTACTGCGTGCCTTCCATCAGCACGCCGGCGCTGTCGGGAAATCCCGTTGGCAGGTCGGGAAGCCGGCGCCGGTCGATGAATTCACGCAACGCTTCGGCGGTGAGCTCCACGGGCTCGAGCAGCTCGCGCACCGCCCAGAGCATCCAGAGGAATCCCGCGAAGCACGCGAGGAAGAGGGCGGCGAGGATCGGATACATCGTCACCCAGTCCGCGCGGGCGACGAGCAGCCACACCGCGAAGATCGCCACCGGGGCGAAGATGCCGGCGAAGGCCGCGAGCGCGAATTTGCCCGCGTAGCTCGTGCGCAGCCGCGCGACGCGATGGAACAGGCGATAGACCGCGATCCGTTCGAGGACCGTGGTCCCCGGGCTCACCTTGCTCACCATCCGGGTTCCCCCCTCGCGGCGATTCTACCGGCGGCTCGTTCCCAGCGAAAGGCGGGGGAACCACAGATGAACACAGATGAACACAGATGGTCCGTGCGAATTGATCACATGCGGAAAGCAGTCGGGCGCCATGTCGCGAGGTGCCGCCAAACTTCACCGCTCATCCGTGTTCATCTGTGTTCATCCGTGGTTCCAACGCCATTTTCAGCGTCAGGCGTTGCCGATGGGATTGCGCAGGGTGCCGATGCCCTCGATCTCGGTTTCGAGGAGGTCGCCGGGCTTCATGAATTCCGGCGGCGTGCGCGCGAAGCCCACGCCCTCGGGGGTCCCCGTGGAGATCACGTCGCCCGCTTCCAGTGTCTGTCCCATCGAGAGGTCGACGATCAGGCGCGGCAGCTTGAAGTAGAGGAACTTGGTGTTCGAGTCCTGCTTGGTCACGCCGTTCACGCGGCAGGTGACGCGCAGGTTGGTGGGATCGATCGAGTCGGCGGTGACGATCCACGGGCCCATGGGGCAGGTGCCGTCGAGGCTCTTCCCCTTGTGCCACTGGCCGCCGTGGCGCCGCTGCAGGTCGCGCCACGAGACGTCGTTGATCACCGTGTAGCCGAACACGTGGCGCATCGCGTCGCCCTCGGCGATGTCCTTGCCGGTCTTGCCGAGGATCATGCCGAGCTCCACTTCCCAGTCCATCGAGGTGGAGATCTTCGCGTCGAACGGAATCGTGTCGTATGGGCCCGTGACCGCGGTCGGCGCCTTGCTGAAGAACACCGGCCAGCGCGGCAGCTCGCGGTTGTCCTGCAGCTTCTTCGCGCCCTCCTCGAAGTGCTCGAGGTAGTTCCAGCCGACGCAGAAGACGTTCTTCGCCGGGCGCGGGATCGGCGCGTGCAGCTTCACGTCGCCGATGGCGAGGGTCGCGGCGGGCGGCGCCTTCTCGAGCTGGCGCAGGCGCGCGAGCATCGTGTCGCCGGCGCGGATGATGCCGAGCATCGTCGCGGTGTCGGCATCGGCGCCGAGCGCCGCGGGGATGTCGACGATGCGCTTGTCGCCGACCACGAGGCCGGGGCGCGGATCGCCGGAGGGAAGCGGGGAGTAGGTGACGAGCTTCATTGTTTCCTCTTTTTCAGGATGGTCACTGGGGAAGATGGGCGAGCGGGTGGCGCGCGGCGTCCCAGCGCGGCGCGAAGAAGCGCTCGATGGATGAGCGATCGACCTCGGACAGATCCGGCGGGTTCCAGCGCGGGCGGTTGTCCTTGTCGATCAGTAGCGCGCGGATCCCCTCGAGGAAATCGCCCTGCTCGAAGCAGCCGTGCACGAGGTTCAGCTCCATGCGGAAGCCGTCGGCGAGCGTGAGCGAGCGCGCGCGGCGCAACGCCTCGAGCGTCACGACCAGCATCGTGGGCGAGCGGGTGCGCAGGATCCGCAGCGTCTCGCCGGCCCATGCGCGGCATTCGGGCCGATCCTCCGCTTCGAGCGAGCCCAGGATCGCGGCGACCGAATCGTGCGCGAAGTGCCGATCGATCGCGGGGCGCAGCCGCTCGAGCTCCGCGGCAGGCAGCTCGCTTCCGACGAACACATCGGCCAGGCCGCAGTAGATCGCGTCCGCCGCGCCGATCGCGGCACCGGTGAGCGCGAGATACGTGCCCAGCTCACCCGGCGTGTGCGACAGGAACCACGTGCCGCCCACGTCGGGAAAGAGGCCGATGCCGGTCTCGGGCATCGCCATCCGGGTGCGCTCGCCCACGATGCGCACCTGCGCGCCCTGCGCGATGCCCATGCCGCCGCCCATCACGATGCCGTCCATCACCGCGACGATCGTCTTCGGATAGGTGTGGATGCGGTAGTCGAGCGCGTACTCGAAGGCGAAGAACTCGTGGTGCGGATCCTCGCCCGAGCGGTAGCCTTCGTAGAGCGCGCGCACATCGCCTCCGGCGCAGAAGGCGCGGCCGCCGGCGCCGCGCAGCACGATGGTGCGCACGCGATCGTCGCGCTCCCATGCGTCGAGCCGTTCCGCGAGGCCAACCAGCATGTCGTGCGAGAGGGCATTGAGCACCTGCGGCCGGTTGAGGGTCACGGTCGCGACGTCGCGGCGCACGTCGCTTAGCAGCTCGTCGCTCATGAACCTCCGAGGTACTGCAGGATCACGCTCGAGAAATCCTCGAGGCCGTGGCCCTCGACGGAGTGCCTGCGGTACACCTGCTCGGCGAGCGCGCCGAGGAGGATCGGATGGCCCACGCCTTTCGCGGCATCGGCGGCGAGGCCCAGGTCCTTCAGCATCAGGTCCGAGGCGAAGCCGCCCGCATAGCCGCGCGAGGCCGGCACGTTCTCGAGCACGCCGGGATAGGGATTGTAGGTGTCGGAGCTCCAGCAGCGGCCGCTCGAGGTGTTCACGATCGCCGCGAACACCTTCGGGTCCATGCCGAGCTTCGCGGCGAGGGTCATGCCCTCCGCGGTCGCGATCATCTCGATCGCGAGCATCAGGTTGTTGCAGATCTTCGCGGCCTGGCCGTTGCCCGGCGCGCCGCAATGCACGACGTTGCGGCCCATGCACTGCAGGACGGGCCTGGCGGCCTCGAAGTCCGGCGCTCCGCCGCCCACCATGAACGTGAGCGTCGCCGCCTCGGCGCCGGCGACGCCGCCCGAGACCGGCGCGTCGAGCATCGCGCAGCCCTTCGCCTGGGCGTCCATCGCCACCTCGCGCGCGGTGATCGGATCGATGGTCGAGCAATCGACGATCAACGTGCCCGGGGAAACTCGCGAGAGGACGCCCGCTTCTCCCTGGTAGACGGCGCGCACGTGCGGCGAGGAGGGAAGCATCGTGATGAAGCAATCGACGCCGCGCGCGCATTCCGCCGCGCTCGCCGCCGCCTCGCAACCCTCGGCCGCGAGCGCCTTCACGCGCGAGGCGACCTGGTCGTAGACGCGCAGCGCGTGCCCGTGCTTCACGAGGTTGCGGCACATGGGATCGCCCATGTGCCCCAGGCCGACGAAACCGATCTTCATAGTTTGCTGAGCTGGCGAAACCGGGCTGAAACGGGGGACAGTCCCGGTTTTCCGTCCTGCTTGCGCGTGATGGAAATTCCGGGACGGTCCCCCTTACTTCAGGGCAATTGTCGTGTGGATCCCCGTCGAGACCGTCGCATCGTCGAACCAGCGCGCGGTCACGGTCTTCACCGTGGTGTAGAACTGGATCGCCTGCTTGCCGTAGGGGCCGAGGTCGCCCAGGCGCGAGCCGCGCGAGCCGCTGAAGCTGAAGTACGGCACCGGCACCGGGATCGGCACGTTGATGCCTACCTGGCCCACGTCGATCTCGTTCTGGAACTTGCGCGCCGCGGCGCCCGACTGCGTGAAGATGCCGGTGCCGTTCCCGTAGGGATTGCGGTTGATGATGTCGATCGCCTCGTCGAGCGAGTCGGCGGCCATGAGGCACAGCACCGGGCCGAAGATCTCGGTGTTGTAGATCTTGTGCTGCGTCTTCACGCCGGAAAAGATGGTCGGGCCGACGAAGTTGCCGTTGGGGTGCCCCGGCACCTGGATGCCGCGCCCGTCGAGCTCGAGCTTCGCGCCCTCGCGCACGCCGTCCTCGATGAGCCCTTCGACGCGCGCCTTCGCCTGCTTCGAGATGAGGGGGCCCAGATCCGCGCCCTTCTCGGTGCCGACGCTCACCTTGAGCGACTTCGCCTTGGCGACGATGTCCGGGATCCACTTCTGCGCATCGCCTACCAGCACGCCGACGCTCACCGCCATGCAGCGCTGGCCCGCCGCGCCGAAGCCCGCGCCGACCAGCGAATTGAGCGAATGCTCCTTGTTGGCGTCGGGCATCAGCACTGCGTGGTTCTTCGCGCCCATCATCGACTGCGCGCGCTTGCCGTGCTGGCTCGCGAGCTTGTAGACGTGCTCGCCCACCGCGCACGAGCCGACGAACGAGACCGCCTTCACCTCGGGGTGCGTGCAGAGCGCGTCGACCGCTTCCTTGCCGCCGTGCACGACGTTCAGCACGCCCGGCGGGATGCCGGCCTCCATGGCGAGCTCGGCGAGCAGCATCGTGGTCATCGGGTCCTGCTCCGAGGGCTTCAGCACGAAGGTGTTGCCGCACACGATCGCCATCGGGAACATCCACAGCGGGATCATCGCGGGGAAGTTGAACGGCGTGATGCCGGCGCAGACCCCGAGCGGCTGGCGGATGAAGTAGGTGTCGACGTTGGTCGCGACGTTCTCGGCGAACTCGCCGAGCGCGAGCGTGCCGATGGAGCAGGCGTGCTCGACCACCTCGAGGCCGCGGAACACGTCGCCCTCGGCATCGGGGAGGGTCTTGCCCTGCTCGCGCGTGAGCACCTCCGCGATCTTCTTCATGTCGCGGCGCACCAGGTCCTGGAGCTTCAGCATGATGCGGGCGCGCGCGGCGATCGGCGTGTTGCGCCATTTCCTGAACGCCTCGGCGGCCGACTTCACCGCGCGGTCCACCTCGTCGGGACCGCACATCGGCACGCGCGCGAGGACTTCCTGCGTGGCGGGATTCACCAGGTCGCGCCATTCGCGCGTGCTCGAGTCGACGAACTGGCCGTCGATCAGGAGCTTCACCGTCGGAACCGCGCTGGATTTGGGCTGGGGATTGGCTGCCATGGACACTCCTCGATGGACGGGACCGCGATGCAAATTATAATCTGCCGCTCGATCCTCGAAGGCCGACTCCCCGAAATGGCACGCAACACGCAGGTCGCCGCAGACCCGAATGCCCCTCCCATCACGCAAATCCTCGCGAAGTACGTGTCGAGCCACCCCTCGAAGGGATGGAGCGAGGCGGTCGACCACGAGGCTTCGCGCACGTTCCTCAACTGGGTCGGCTGCGCGGTCGGAGCCGCACGCCACGAGGCGGCGCAAGCGGCGCTCGCGGCGGTGCGCATGCTCGAGCCCGCGCCGCAGGCGACCATCCTCGGCCGCGGCGAGCGCGTCGACATGGCGAGCGCCGCGCTGGTGAACGGCATCACTTCGCACACGTTCGATTTCGACGACACGCACCTGAAGACCGTGATCCATCCGGCGGGACCGGTCGCCTCGGCGCTCCTCGCGCTGGCGGAAGTCACCGGCGCGAGCGGCCGCGCGCTCCTCGATGCGCTGGTGCTCGGCGTGGATGTCGAGTGCCGCATCGGCAACATGATGTATCCCGACCACTACGATCGCGGCTGGCACATCACCGGCTCCACGGGTGTGCTGGGCAGCGCCGCGGCGTGCGCGCGCCTGCTGGGCCTCGACGAGCGACACGCCGCGTGGGCGCTCGGCATCGCGGCCTCGCAACCGGTCGGCATGCGCGAGCAGTTCGGCACCATGACCAAGCCCTTCCATCCCGGCGCCGCGGCGCGCGCGGGCCTCATGTCGGCGCTGCTCGCGAAGAACGGCTTCACCGCGAGCGCGCGCGCGCTGGAGGCACCGCGCGGCTATGCGCAGGTGGTCTCCACCAAATGCGACTGGAGCGAGGTGACGGGCGAGCTCGGCAGCCGCTTCGAGATCTCGTACAACACGTACAAGCCGTTCGCGTGCGGGATCGTGATCCATCCGACGATCGACGCCGCGGCGCAGCTGCGCGCCCAGGGCGTGAAGCCCGCGGAGGTGCGGGCGGTGGAGCTGCGCGTGCACCCGCTGGTGCTCGAGCTCACCGGCAAGAAGGAGCCGCAGGATGGGCTGCAGGGCAAGTTCAGCGTCTACCAGGGATTCGCGCTCGGCCTCGCCTTCGGCCGCGCCGGCGAATCGGAGTACAGCGACGAGATCGTGCGCCGGCCGGACATCGTGGAGCTGCGGCGCAAGGTGGCGGCGAGCGCCGATCCTTCCATCGACGAGGCGGCGGCGGACGTCACGGTGACGCTCGCCGACGGATCGAAGAAGCACGTCTTCGTCGAGCACGCCATCGGATCGCTGCAGCGGCCGATGAGCGATGCGGATCTCGAATCGAAATTCCACGGCCTCGCCGATCCGGTGATCGGCGAGGCCAAGGCGCAGGCGCTGATCGGCGCGTGCTGGAACCTCGCGCGTGCGGCCGACGTGCGCGCTCTTTGCGAAGGAGCCCGTCCATGAGTGCCCGGCCGAAGGTGGTGATCCTCGACGATTACGAACGCTCGCTGCGCCGCACCGCGGACTGGAGCGCGGTCGACGCGCGCGCCGATGTCGAGGTGCACCACGAGCGCCTGCGTGGGCCGGCGCTCATGGAGGCGATCCGCGATGCCGATGCGGTGGTCGTGGTCCGTGACCGAACGCCGTTCAAGGCCGACCTCATCGCGCAGTTGCCGAAGCTCAAGCTCTTCCTCTTCACCGGCACGCGCAACACGCAGGTCGACGTCGCGGCGATGAAAGCGCGCGGCATTCCCATCGGCCACACCGAGATGGGCGATTCGAAGGCGAGCACCACCGAGATCACGTGGGCCCTGATCCTCGCGGCGGCGAAGCGCCTCGAGCCGTACCTCGCGCTGGTGCGCGGCGGCGGATGGCGCGATGGGGGTGCGCTTCCCGCGGTGCTGGGCGGCGAGCGCCTCGGCGTGATCGGCCTGGGGAGCATCGGCTCGCGGGTGGCCGGCGTCGGCAAGGCTTTCGGCATGGAGGTGGTCGCGTGGAGCCCGCACATGACGGAGGAGCGCGCGCAGAAAGGCGGCGCGAAATCCGTGTCGCTGGAGGAGCTCCTCGCGACCTCGAAGGTCGTGACGCTGCACCTCGTACCGTCGCCCGAGACGCGCAAGCTCCTCGATGCGAAGCGGCTCGCCACCATGCGCCCCGACTCGATCCTGGTGAATACCGCGCGCTCGGCGCTGATCGACATGGCGGCGCTCGAGAAGGCGCTCGAGGCGGGCCGGCCCGGCATGGCCGCGCTCGACGTCTACGATGACGAGCCGCTCGCCGCCGGCAACGCGCTCGCGAAGCGCGAGAACGTGGTCCTCACGCCGCACCTGGGCTTCGTGAACGAGCCGGTGTTCTCGAAGTTCGGTCCGGGCATCGTCGCGAACCTCCTCGCCTGGCTGGACGGCAAGCCGCTCGCCCGCGAGCTGAAGGACTGAAAATGGGGTCAGGTTAGTTTTTGAACCTGTCCCCGTTTTCACTCCCCAACAAAGGGGACAGGTTCAAAAACTAACCTGACCCCATTTTCGCGACTTGCTTCCTCACGTCGGCCACCTTCGACGCCTCGACGGGCGCGGCCTTGTTGCCCCAGCTCGCGCGGATGTAGGTGAGCACGTCGGCGATGTCCTCGTTGCCGAGCTTCCAGCCGAATGCGGGCATCGCGAAGCCTTCCGGCTTCGCCGGCGTCTTCGCGCTCGGCGCGCCTTCGAGCACCAGCCGCGCGAGCGAGGTGGGATCCTGCGCATGCACGCCGGTGTAGCCCTTGATCGCGGGGAAGACGAGCGCGATGCCCTGGCCGTTCACCATGTGGCATCCGGCGCATTGGTCGACGTACACCAGGCGCCCGCGCTTCATGCGCTCGTCGTCGGAGGAGGGCAGGCTCGCGTTGCG
>JAICTR010000367.1 GCA_025936275.1 Burkholderiales bacterium | reverse complement strand
ACGCCGATCGGGAACCTCGGCGACGTGACGCAACGCGCGCTCGCGACGCTCGCGGCGGCCGATTGGATCGCCGCCGAGGACACGCGCGTCACGCGCGCGCTGCTCGCGCACTTCGGCATCCCGGCGCGCGTGGTGGCGGTTCACGCGCACAACGAGGCGCGCGGCGCGGAGCGCATCTGCCGCGCGATCGCCGAAGGCGAGGCGGTCGCGCTGGTGAGCGACGCCGGCACGCCGGGCGTGAACGACCCGGGACGGGTGGTGGTGGAACGCGTGCGCGCGGCCCGCTTGCGCGTCGTGCCGGTGCCGGGCGCGAGCGCGCTCACCGCCGCGCTCTCCGTAGCGGGGCTCGCGTTCGAGGGCGTGGTGTTCGCCGGCTTCCTTCCCGCGCGCGGCGGCGAGCGGCGCGCGCGCCTCGCCGAGCTCGCCGCGGCGCCCTGGGCGATCGCGCTCTTCGAGTCGCCGCATCGCATCGTCGAGACGCTCTCCGACCTGCACGAGGCGCTGGGCGAGCGCGACGTGGTGATCGCGCGCGAGCTCACCAAGCGCTTCGAAGCGATCGCGCGCGTGCCGCTCGCCGAGGCGCGCGCGTGGATCGAGGCGGACGAGGACCGGCGCCGCGGCGAGTTCGTGCTGGTGGCCGAGGGCCGCGCGGTCGAGGCCGCGAACGCCCTCGATCCACGTTCGGTGCTGCAAACGCTGCTTGCGGAGCTGCCCGTGAAGCAGGCGGTGGCCCTCGCGGTGAAGCTCACCGGCGCGCGGCGCAACGACGTCTATGCGATGGCGCTCGAGATGAAGGACTCCCTCTCCCCTGGGAGAGGGCCGGGGAGAGGGTCCGCGCCTTGATGGGATAATCGCCTCATGCGCGAATCCCTCACCCTCACGCGCCCGGACGACTGGCACGTGCACTTTCGCGACGGCGCGGCGATGGCGTCGGTGGTCGCCGCCACCGCGCGCCAGTTCGGCCGCGCGATCGTGATGCCGAACCTCAAGCCGCCGGTGACCGACGTGGCTGCGGCGCAGGCCTACCGCGAGCGCATCGTCGCGGCCCTGCCCGCCGGCGCGCGCTTCGAGCCGCTGATGACGCTCTACCTCACCGACGAAACGCGCCCCGAGCAGATCGCGCGTGGCAAATCGTCGGGCGTCGTCACGGCGGTGAAGTACTACCCCGCGGGCGCCACGACCAACTCCGCCTCGGGCGTGACCGACATCCGCAGGTGCGACGCGGTGCTCGCCGCGATGCAGGAGGCGGGCATGCCGCTCCTGGTGCATGGCGAGGTGACCGATCCCGGGGTGGACGTCTTCGACCGCGAGGCGGTGTTCCTCGATCGCGTGCTCGCACCGCTCCTGGCGCGCTTCCCGAAGCTCAAGGTGGTGGTCGAGCACATCACGACGCGCGAGGCGGCGCGCTTCGTCGCGGCCGCGCCGGCGAACGTCGGCGCGACCATCACCGCGCATCACCTGCTGCTCAATCGCAACGCGCTCTTCTCCGGCGGCTTTCGCCCGCACCACTATTGCCTGCCGGTGGTGAAGCGCGAGGAGCACCGGCGCGCGCTGGTCGAGGCGGCGACCTCGGGCAACGCGAAATTCTTCCTCGGCACCGACACCGCGCCCCATGCGCGGGGCGCGAAGGAATGCGATTGCGGTGCGGCCGGCATCTACACCGCGCACGCCGCGCTCGAGCTCTATGCCGAGGCGTTCGAAGCCGCCGGCGCGCTCGACAAGCTCGAGGGCTTCGCGAGCTTTCATGGCGCCGATTTCTACGGACTGCCGCGCAACACCGCTCGCGTCACGCTCGAGAAGGCGAGCTGGGAAGTGCCGCGCGAGTATCGCTTCGGCGATTCCGCGGTGGTTCCGCTGCGCGCGGGGGCGACCCTCGGCTGGCGCTTCGCGGACTGAGCCCGATGGATTGGCCGCAAGCGCGCGAGCGGTTGCGCGAGCCGATCTTCGCGCCGCTCGGCGCGGTCATCGCGCGGTTGCCGCCGGAGCGCTGGCCCACCCATGAGGAGCTCACCGCGACGGCGCAAGGCATCGTGAACGCGAACGGAAAGGCGCTGCGCTTCGTGCCGCCGCGCGACGCGGCCGACGAGCGCGGCGCCTACGAGGCGCACATCGCCGCGAGCGGAGAGGTGCCGACGCGTCCCGGCACCTGGCACGACCTCTTCAACGCGCTGGCATGGATCGCGTTCCCGCGTGCAAAGTCGCGCATCAACGCGCAGCATGCGGCGCTCCTCGCCGAGCGTGGAGAGGAAGAAGCGAAGCGCCGCGGTCCCGAGCGCGATGCGTTGACGCTCTTCGACGAGGGCGGCGTCGCGGTCGCCTCCAGCTCGCCCGCGCTGCTGCGGCTGGTCGCCGATCGCGAATGGAAGGAGCTCTTCTGGCGGCGGCGCGCGCAGCTCGAATCGTCCGTGCGCTTCATCGCATTCGGCCACGCGTTGTACGAGAAGGCGCTCGCGCCTTACCCGGGAATCGCCGGAAAGACGGTGTTCCTGCCCGTGGACGAGCTCTTCTTCATGCTGCCCATCGAGGCGCAGGTGGAGCGCGCCGACGCGCTTCTCGCCGCGCACTTCTCGCAGCGCACGCGCTTCGCCTCGCCGCGCGCGATGGCGCCGCTGCCGGTGATGGGCGTGCCCGGATGGCATCCGGGCACCGCCGACGAATCCTTCTACGACGACACCGCGCACTTCCGCCCGGCTGCCGATTGAGCGGCCGCGCGCCGCTCAGCGCCCGACGCGGAACTGGCGGATGTCCAGGCCGTAGATCATGCGCGTGCGCCAGATGAAGCGGCGCAGCGCCTCGGGGCCCTGCTTCGCGGCCTGCTCCGCGCGCTGCTCGGGCGTGCCGAGCTGGTAGGCCCGCGCCGGGCCGGCGAGGACGATGCCGAGCGCCGCGGCGGCGGCGCAGGCGAGCAATTTGCGGTTCATGCGACGCTCCTTGTGAATGCGCGCCGATCGCGCGCCCGCACAACATGCGCTCGGCGCGACCGGAAGACGAGGGATTTCGCCGCGCCACGGCCGCGCAATATTCGGCCGCGCGCGAAGGGACGGGCGGCGCGCAGCGTAGAATCTTCTGGCGAAGCGGGCCAGGCGGTCGCTGCACGAGGGTGAAGGACAACCCCCGGTGCAGAGGAAAGTCGGGACTCCATCGGGCAGCGTAGCGGGTAACGCCCGTCCGCCGTGAGGCGCGGATCAGAGGAACAGTGACGATGCCTT
>JAICTR010000101.1 GCA_025936275.1 Burkholderiales bacterium | reverse complement strand
GGCTTCCGCGGAGGCGGCGCGCGCGGCGGGCCCCGGGTCGCGCTTCGCCTCTTCTTCGGAGACGGCGTTCTCGCCGCTCGGCGATGCCGCGCGCGTGGCGGCGGCCGAGCGCGCCGGGACGGCTCCCGCGACGTTGCTCGCGACGGGAGCGCTCGCCGGCGCCTCGTACTCGTCGCCGGTGGAGCGCGCGCGATCGACCATCACGTACTCGCAGTGCGCGCGCAATGCCGCGATCTGCTCGTCGTCCTCGATCAGGAAGCCCTGCAGCAGGAAGGGAGTGTCGACCCACGGACGATCGAGGTCGGCGACGAACATGCCGACCTTGAGCTCATGGGCGAAGACTTTCTGGGCCATCGCCGAGCATTCTAAGGGATCGGGCGGCCGATTTCGCGGCGCGGCCTCTATAATCGACGGCTTCCCATGCAATCGCGCGCGCCGCGCGCGCCGCGACGCTCCGTGTCCCGCATCCTGCAAGGCATCCGCGTCCTCGACCTTTCCCGCGTGCTCGCGGGGCCGTGGGCCACGCAGAACCTTGCGGACCTCGGCGCCGAGGTGATCAAGGTCGAGCGCCCGGGACAGGGCGACGACACGCGCCGCTGGGGTCCTCCGTTCCTCGCCGATCGCGACGGCCGCGCCACCGCGGACGCCGCGTACTACCTCGCCTGCAACCGCGGCAAGAAGTCGGTCACGCTCGACATCGCGAGCGCTTCGGGCCGCGCCATCGCGCGCGAGCTCGCGCTGCGCAGCGACGTGCTGGTGGAGAACTTCAAGGTCGGCGACCTCGCGCGCCACGGGCTCGATTACGAGACGCTCTCGCGCGAGCACCCGCGCCTCGTGTACTGCTCGATCACCGGCTTCGGCCAGGACGGCCCGTACCGCGACCGGCCCGGCTACGACTTCATGATCCAGGGACTGGGCGGGCTGATGAGCGTCACCGGCGAGCGCGACGAGCTGCCGGGCGGCGGGCCGCAGAAGGTCGGGGTCGCGGTGTCCGATCTCATGACCGGCATGTATGCGACGAGCGCGATCCTCGCCTCGCTCCTCGAGCGCGCGAAGACCGGGCGCGGGCAACGCATCGACATGGCGCTCCTCGACGTGCAGGTGGCGATGCTCGCCAACCTGAGCTCGAGCTTCTTCGTCTCGGGCGCGGTGCCCAGGCGCATGGGCAACGCGCACCAGAACATCGTGCCCTACCACGTGTTCCGCGCCGCCGATGCTTTCCTCATCGTCGCGGTCGGCAACGACACGCAGTTCGCGAGCTTCTGCCGCGTGATCGGCGCGCCGGAATGGGCGAAGGATGCGCGCTTCGCCACCAATCCGGAGCGCGTGCGCCATCGCGACTTGCTGGTCGGCCTCATCGCCGGGCGCCTCGCGGAGCGGCCGGCGCGCGAATGGCTCGCGCTCCTCGAGCCGGCGGGCGTTCCGTGCGGCCCGATCAACGATCTCGCGCAGGTGTTCGACGATCCGCAGGTGAAGCAGCGGCGCATGGAAGTGCGCGCGCCGCACCCGCTCGCGGGCGAGGTGCGCATGGTGGCGAGCCCGATGAAGCTCTCGGAAACACCGATCACCTACGAGGAAGGCCCGCCGCTTCTCGGCGAGCATACCGAGGCGGTGCTGCGCTCGGTGCTCGGCCTCGGCGATGACGACCTCGAACGACTGCGCGCCGAGCGCGCGATATGAAACTCGACGAAAGGAAAGCCCGCCATGCCCGATGAAGCCTCGTTGCGCCAGGACGTCGCCATCGCCAACCGCATCCTCGAGCGCGTCGGGCTCTCCAACGCCTTCGGGCATGCCAGCGCGCGCATTCCGGGCACCTCGACCTTCCTGCTTTCGACGCGCCGCAGTCCCGGGCTCGCGTCCGCCGAGGGGCTGCTGGTGATCGACACCGAAGGGCGCATCGTCGCGGGCGAGGGCGAGCCGAACAGCGAGTTCTGGATCCACGCGCGCATCTACGCGGCGCGCCCCGACGTGGGCGGCGTCGTGCACGCGCATCCGCCCGCCTGCGTGTGCCTCACGCAGATCGGAGAGCCGCACCGCGTGGTGCACAACCAGGGCGGCATCTTCGCCGCGGGCGTGCCCGAATACTCGCGCATCGGCCTGATCCGCACGCGCGAGCTGGGCGAGCTCCTCGCCGGCGTCCTCGGCAAGGGGAACGCCGTGATGATGCGCGGCCACGGCATCACCACCGCGTACCCGGACGTGCGCGCGGCCACCGTCGCGGCGTGCTACCTCGAGGAGAGCGCCGCGCTGCAGCTGCGCATGCTCGCCGCCGCCGGCGGAAATGCGGCGAAGATCCGCGCCTACACGCGCGAGGAGGCCGAGGGCCTGCGCGACCAGGTGACGGGCAGCGTCGCCAAGCGCGCGTGGGAATACTTCGCGAAGCTTGCCGAGACCCTTCCGCTGGGCGCCAACCTGCGCACCTGTGCGCGGCGGGCATTTCAGCTGTAAACGCCGCCGGCGGCCGATTGTGCGTGCCATCACAGTCGCACGCCGCCATCGCCTCTACTCTTGCGCCGCGGACTACCCGCGCATGGAGAAGAAGCAATGATCTCGCTCACCGTCATCGCGACCCTGCTCGCCCTCGGCTGGCTCATCCGGACGCTGTGGCGCGCGATAGCCCAGGCGCTCGCGCCGCAGATACCGGCACGCGTCGAGGATCTCGCCCACTAGCGAATGCGCGGCGCGCGACGCGCCGCCTCGCGCAACGCCCCAGCCTCCTTTAAACTGGCCCGCAGGCACTCATCGAGCCGCGAGCGCGGCGGGAGGCGGGCGTGAAGCCGACGGACATCGCGGATCCGCAGTACTTCCATCGCGTCGTCGATTGCCAATGGGCGTGCCCCGCGCATACGCCCGTTCCCGAATACATCCGCCTCATCGCCCAGGGCCGCTACGCCGACGCGTACATGGTGAACTGGGAATCGAACGTCTTTCCCGGCATCCTCGGGCGCACCTGCGATCGCCCCTGCGAGCCCGCGTGCCGCCGCACGCGCGTCGAGGAGGGCGCGCCCGCCGAAGGCGAGGCGGCGCCCGCCAAGGCGCAGCCGGTCGCGATCTGCCGCCTGAAGCGCGTCGCCGCCGACTACAAGGGCGATGTCGCATCGCGCATGCCGAAGCCGGCGGCGAAGCGCAACGGCAAGCGTGTCGCCTGCGTGGGCGCGGGGCCCGCCTCGCTCACCGTGGCGCGCGACCTCGCGCCGCTCGGCTACGCGGTCACGGTGTTCGAGTCGGACCGGGTGGCGGGCGGCATGATCCGCACGCAGATCCCGCGCTTCCGCCTTCCGGAGAGCGTGATCGACGAGGAGGTGGGCTACGTGATCGGCCTGGGCGTCGATTTGCGCGGCGGCCAGCGCATCGATTCGATGAAGAAGCTCCTCGGGCAGGGCTACGACGCGGTGTTCGTCGGCTCGGGCGCGCCGCGCGGGCGCGACCTGGACCTCCCCGGCCGGCGCGAGGCCGCGGCCAACATCCACATCGGCATCGACTGGCTCTCCTCGGTGTCCTTCGGACACGTCGATCGCATCGGCAAGCGCGTGATCGTGCTCGGCGGCGGCAACACCGCCATGGATTGCTGCCGCTCCTCGCGGCGCCTGGGCGGCGAGGACGTGAAGGTCGTCGTGCGCTCCGGCTTCGAGGAGATGAAGGCGAGCCCGTGGGAGAAGGAGGACGCGATGCACGAAGGCATCCCGATCCTCAACTGGCTCGTGCCCAAGGCGTTCCTGCACCGCGACGGGCGCCTCACCGGCGTCGCGTTCGAGAAGGTGAAGGCGCAGTACGACGCGCGCGGGCGCCGCGCCCTGGTGCCGGCGGGCGAGCCCGAGCAGGTGTTCGAATGCGACGACGTGCTGGTCGCGGTGGGCCAGGAGAACGCATTCCCCTGGATCGAGCGCGATATCGGCATCGAGTTCGACGAGCACGGCATGCCGGTCGTCGACCCGGTCACCATGGGCTCCACGCGGCGCGAGGTGTTCTTCGGCGGCGACGCGGCGCTCGGCCCGAAGAACATCATCTGGGCGGTCGCGCACGGGCACGAGGCGGCGGTATCGATCGACCTCCTCTGCCAGGGCGCGGACGTGCGCGCGCGTCCCGCGCCGCAGGCGCTGCTGCGCTCGCAGAAGATGGGCATCCACGAGTGGAGCTACGACAACCAGGTGGCCGGCGACGCGCGCTACAAGGTGCCGCTGAAGGAGCTCACGATCGCGTTGAAGGACATCCGCCAGGAAGTGGAGCTCGGGTTCGACCCGGAGCTCGCCTGGAAGGAGGCGCAGCGCTGCCTGAACTGCGACGTGCAGACGGTCTTCACCCCGAAGCTCTGCATCGAGTGCGATGCGTGCGTCGACGTCTGCCCGATGGACTGCATCACCTTCACCGCCGACGGCGAGGAGGGAGAGCTGCGCGCGCGCCTCAACGCGCCTGCCGAGGACCTCGCGCAGGCGCTCTACGTCGGCGGGCCGCTGCGCACCGGCCGCATCATGGCGAAGGACGAGGACGTGTGCCTGCACTGCGGGCTTTGCGCCGAGCGCTGCCCCACCGGCGCGTGGGACATGCAGAAGTTCCTCCTCACCATGACGCACGCCGGCCCCGCGTGCCACGCGCACCACCGGGCGCCCGCGATCGCGTGACAGCCCCGCGACAGGACTCCTTGCGCTTCAAAGGGTTACATCAGTAATCGCCGCGCAACGCGCGGTGTGACGCGGCGCACATTCCGGCGCGCGCGCGTTTTCCCGATTCGCATCCCGCTCGAATGAAACGCGCATCGCCCGCGGCGAGCGATCCCGCGCGTGCGCGTTACAGGGCGATTACGGATGAAAGCCGCTCACCGTTGACCCTGGAAGGCGCAGGCAACAAAGTTCCGACCGATCAGCAACAACCGTTAGCGGTGCGACAGGCAGAAGGGAGTGGGAACCATGATCCTTCGCAACTTTTCGATCGGGACGCGTCTCGCCGTCGGCTTCGGCGCGATCCTCGCCGTGCTGCTCTCGGTCTCCGTGGGCGGCACCTACCTTGCGAGCAAGAGCCGCAAGGACCTCGCCACCGTCTCGTCCAACTCCATCATCAAGGAGCGCCTCGCCTCCGAAATGCAGGAGCTGGTGCTGCGCCGCTCGAGCGTGATGCGCAACGTGGGACTCCTCACCGAGTACTCGGCGATGCAGGAGCAGCAGAAGGCGGCGAACAAGCTCACGCGCCGCTTCGGCGACGCGCGCGAGATCATGGCGAGGTTCGAGCTCACCCCGGCCGAGCGCGACATCGTCGACGGCCTCGAGAAGGCCGACCAGTCGATTCAGGACCCGTTCAATCGCGCGATGGTGCTGCAGAGCTCGTTCCGCAACGAGGAAGCGGTGGGCCTCCTCATGAACGAGGTGGACCCCGCGGTGAACAAGATGATGGACGCCCTCGAGCAGCTCACGCAGATCCAGAAGCAGGCGAACGAGGACGCCACCAGCGCGGCGCTGCTCATGGGCGACCGGCTCGCGAAGACCACTTACGTCGTCGAGGGTATCGTGCTCGCCATCGCGGTGCTGCTCGCCTGGACCCTCACGCGCAGCATCACGAAGCCGTTGCGCGAGGCGGTGAGCGTCGCGCGCCGCGTGGCCGCCGGCGACCTCACCTCGGCGATCGTCCCGCGCGGGCGCGACGAGGCGGCGGAGCTCCTCAGGGCGCTGTGCGACATGAACGACGGCCTCGGGCGAATCGTGCAGCAGATCCGCTCCGGTTCGGAATCGATCGCGGTCGGCGCGACCCAGGTCGCCGCGGGCAACCAGCAGCTTTCCAGCCGCACCGAGGAGCATGCGAGCTCGCTCGAGGAGACCGCGTCCACGCTCGAGGAATTCACCACCACCGTGCGCCAGAACGCCGAGCACGCGAAGCAGGCGAGCGCGCTCGCCGGCACCGCGTCCTCCACCGCCGAGAAGGGCGGCGAGGCGGTGGGCAAGGTGGTGAAGACGATGCAGGACGTGAGCACGTCGTCCAAGCGCATCTCCGACATCATCGGGGTGATCGACGGCATCTCGTTCCAGACCAACATCCTGGCGTTGAACGCGGCGGTGGAAGCGGCGCGCGCGGGCGAGCAGGGACGCGGCTTCGCGGTGGTCGCCTCCGAGGTGAGGAGCCTCGCGCAGCGCTCGGCCGCCTCGGCGAAGGAGATCCGCGGCCTCATCGAGGATTCGGTGAGCCGCGTGGAGAACGGCGCGCGCCTGGTCGAGCAGGCCGGCAAGACCATGGACGAGCTGGTGGCTTCGGTGCGCCGGGTGGCCGAGATCATGACCGAGATCGCCGCGGCGAGCCACGAGCAGAGCTCGGGGATCGAGCAGATCAACCGCGCGATCACGCAGATGGACAACGTGGTGCAGATGAACGCCTCGCTGGTGGAGGAGGCCACCGCCGCCGCGACCAGCATGGCGAGCCAGGCGACCGGACTCTCGCGTGCCGTGGCGCAGTTCCGCCTCGAGGAGGGCGAGCTGCCCGCCGTGGCCGAGCCGCCGGCGTCCGACGCAGCGACCGAATCCGCCTCACCCGCGCCGATCGCGGCGCACCCGGCCGCGTCGCACGCGCGCCGCGAGCCGATGCTCGCCGCCGCGGACGATGACGACTGGAAGGAATTCTGACCGTAACGCGTGCTTTTCCCTACAGCCCCCAACCGAACAAGAAAAGGAACACGACCATGCCTCTGATCGCGATGACCCGTGAGATGGGATCCCTCGGAAAGGACGTCGCCTCCGGCATCGCCGAGCGCACCCAGCGCAAGGTGGTGTACCAGGAGATCATCGAGCCGATCGCCAACAAGATGCGCCTGCGTAAAAGCCACGTGGAGCGCTTCCTCGAGGGCAAGTCGGGCCTCTGGGAGCGGCTCACGACCGACCGCACGAGCCTCTCGATCTTCACCGCCGACGAGACCTTCCGGTTCCTGCGCGACGGCTCGACGGGCGTGATCCGCGGCTGGGGCGCGGTGCACCTGCTGAAGGACGTCCCGCACGTGATCCGGGTGCGCGTCTGCGCGCCGCTCGACCTGCGCATCGAACGCATGATGGAGCGCCTCGCCACCGACAACCGCGAGGCGGTCGAGAACGAGATCGCGATGAACGAGGAGGCGCACACGGCGATCACGCGCCGCCACTTCGGCGTGAACTGGCGCGACCCGGAGCACTACGACCTGGTGCTCTCCACGGAGCGGCTCTCGGTCGAGGAGTGCGTGGACGAGGTCGAATGCGTGATGAAGAAGAAGCGCTTCCAGGAAACCCCCGAATCGATCCGTCTCATGGACAATATGGCCCTGGAGTGGGCGGTACGCTCGGCGCTGCGGCGCGATGGACGGACCGCGGCGCTCAATGCGGCGGTCACGGTGAGCGGCGGCAGCGTGCGGCTCGCGGGCCTGGTCGACACCCAGCGCGAGGCGCAGGCGGCCGGCGAGGTGGCGGCGATGGTCGAAGGCGTGAAGGACCTGGAGAACGACCTGCGCCCGGCGGACACGTTCGCGTCGCGCTACAAGCGCGCGTAGCGGGCCGGAACAGGCGAGGACGCGGCCCGTGCCCCGGGAACCGCGCGACAGAATGAGAAAGGGCGGTGGACCGAAATGGCGGCTCGAGTGGTGCTGAGCATTGGCGACGAGATCGTGCGGGAGGTGGAGATCACCCGTCCCGTGACGGTCGTCGGGCGCCATCCCGACTGCGACATCGTGGTGGACCATCCCGCGATCTCGGGCCGGCACATGCTCTTCCGGCTCGTGAACCGCACGGTCTACGTCGAGGACCTCGCCAGCACCAACGGCACGAAGGTGAACGGCATCGCCACCTCGCACCAGGTGGTGCACCACCTCGACCTGATCCAGATCGGCCTGCATCGGCTGCATTTCTTCGACGATTCGATGATGGTCGGCCGCGTGGGGAGCCTGGAGAGCACGGTCCTCACCGACTACGAGCGCACGATGCTCGCCTCGCACGTCGCGGTGGTCGAGCAGGAAGCGGCGGCGCCGCAGCCGGCGCAGCGCGACGAGCGCGACCTCTCGCGCACCATGGCGATCGCGCGCAACCCGACGCTCGCGATGGATGCGGAGGCCGTGGCGCAGGCCGGCCCCGCCGGGCTCGCGCTGCGCGTCACCGCCGGCGAGCGCACGGGCCAGGTGATCGCGCTCGACCGCGCCAACACGATGATCGGCATCGCGGGCGGCGATTCCGCGCTCGTGGTGCGCAGGGGCGCGGGCTATTTCCTCGCGCGTTTTGGCGGCACCCATGCGCCGCGCCTCAACCATGCGCCGCTGCCGCCGGGAAGCCATCCGGTCGGCGCGGGCGACGTGATCGAGGTGGGCGGCTCCCGTTTC
>JAICTR010000497.1 GCA_025936275.1 Burkholderiales bacterium | reverse complement strand
GGTGCTTGCTGATCCACCGTGCTCATTTACCGTATTCCCTCGCTCAACCTCCGTGTCCTCCGTGCTCTCCGTGGACTCCGTGTTCCAGCTTTAACCTCTCAAGCTCTTCTCTGTGTTCTCTCTTTTCCTCTGTGCCCTCTGTGTTTCAGTCTTGAATAGCGAGCGCAGCGCAAATCACCGACGCCTGAGAGTAAGCACCCCGAGCGTCGATTCGGGGCTCTCGACGTAGTGGAAGTCGCGCTCGCAGTCCGGGAGCACGTCCTGGGCGAGCGCCAGCACGTCGGCGCGCGTGCGATAGACCATGCGCCAGTCCATGAAGGCCTCGAGGAAGGCCGCCTCGGTGAGCCCGGCGAGGAATTGCGTGAGCACCAGCGTTCCGCCGCGCGCGAGCATCGCGAATAGCGCGCGCGCGAGGCTCGCCTCCGCGCCCTGCGGCAGCGTCTCGAGCAATCCCGAGCAATAGACGAGGTCCATGTCGGCGAAGAGCGCGCCGCCGCGCACCAGGTCGCGCACCGATCCCAGGTGCGTCACGATCGGCAGGCCCGCGTAGTCGCGCTTCACCTGCTCGAGGTTGTCGGCGTCGCCATCGAAGGCGAAGACGCGTCCCACGCGCTGCGTGCCGAAACCCACGAGGCGATCCCATTCGCGCAGATGCCCGCAACCCGCGGCGAAGATGGCTGGCGGATGCGCCGTGGAGGCGAGGGTCTCCTCGATGGCGCGCGCGAGCGCATCGCGGCGGAAGCGCAGGGCGCGCGCGGTCTGGCCGCGGATCACGCAGCGGTGCAGCGCCGCCGCCGGATCGGGCAACGGGATGTCGAGCGGACGCCCGCGCAGCGCGAAGTCGAGCGCGCGGGCGTCGCCCGCGACGCCGCGCGGGCGCGCGTAGCAGCGCAGGATGAACGGATCGAGGTGCAGGAAGCCGCGCAGCGGATGGGCGCGCGCCGCGGCGAGGACGCGTGTCCAGGTCTCCGGCGAGCTGCGCGCGCGCATCGCGGCGAGCGAGGCGATGATGCTCGAGAGCGCCGCCTCGATGCGCCCGGCGCGCACCTCGGCGAGCACCGCGTCGAGCTCCAGGCTCGCGATCGCCTTGAGGGCTTCGTCGTCTTGCGGAGTGCCCGGCGCGGGGCGGGCGTGCCCCGGGTTCAGCCCCAAGCGGCGCCGCACGCCGCCTCTCCGAGCTCGAACGCCTCCCCGGCGCGAAAGCGCTGCACGTCCGTCGCGCCCGGCGCGAGGACCGGGAGGCGCCGGCAGAGCGCGGGCGCGCGTTCGCGGAAGGGAAGGCCCATCAAGACGCGCGGCATCGCGAGGCCCGCCCAGCGCGCCGCGCCGGTGAGGATCTCCATGCCGAAGACGCGCCGGTAGAAACCCATCTCCGTCTCGCGCACCGCCGCGAGCAGCCATTCGGCCTCGAGCGCCGCGCAGGCCGTCATGTGCACGCGGAACAAACGCAGCTGCGCGAGCGCGCGATCCATCGGCGCGTCGAGCAGGGTGAGGCTCGCCTCGACGATCGGCGCCGCGGCGATCGCCGCATCGAGCTCGCCGCGGAACGCTTCGAGCGCCGGCAGGCGCGCACCGCCTTCGCCCTGCGAGTGCATGCAGCGCGTGGAGCCGATGGCGCGGCCGCCTTCGGCGAGCATGTAGGTCCTGGCCCCGGGCGCGGCGTCGTACGCATCGCCGTAGGTCGGCAGGGCGCATGCCGGGATGTCCCCGCAGCGCGAGAGGGCGGCGAAGCGCAGCGCGCGGACCGCGGCCCAGTCCTCGCGCGAGGCGACCGGGCGCAGCACGACCGGCTCGCGCCGGATATCGGGAGCCGCCTCGGCGGCGAAGGGCGAAGCGGCGGTGGGCATCATGACGCCCAGAATAGGGATCCGCCCCCGCGGCGGTCCCCACCCGAAGGGGTGGGAGCGCCGGTGCGCGCGCGCCT
>JAICTR010000407.1 GCA_025936275.1 Burkholderiales bacterium | reverse complement strand
GTCGAGCAGCAGCCGCGCGATCGGCGCGAGGCGCGCCTCGGTGTAGCGCATCGCCGCCGCGCCGTCGCCGTCGCGCGAGCCGAAGTTGCCCTGGCCCTCGACCAGCGGATAGCGCAGCGTGAAGTCCTGCGCCATGCGCACCGCCGCGTCGTACACCGCGACGTCGCCGTGCGGATGGAACTTGCCGATCACGTCGCCCACGATGCGCGCGCTCTTCTTGAACGGCGCGTCGTGGCGATTGCCCATCTCGCGCATCGCATAGAGGATGCGGCGCTGCACCGGCTTCTGCCCGTCCTCCGCGGAGGGCAGCGCGCGTCCCTTCACCACGCTCATCGCGTAGGCGAGGTAGGCGCGCGAGGCGAATTCCGCGAGCGTGGGGCCTTCGGGCGTGCGTGGCGGCGCCGCGCCCGGCGGAGGGGCGGGCGGCGAGGGCGGCTCGCGCGTCGCGGCGAATAGATCGCCCGTCGCGTCCTCGCGGCTGGGTTTCTGGCGGCTCAAGGGGGGACCTGCGGCAAAGGACTGATTCTACCGCGCGGCTCGCGCACGTTTCGCTTGGTGTAGGACAAGTCCGACTGTGATGCGGGAGCCGTTCGGACAAACTTTCCGTTTGCCCGCCGCTCGATCCCCCGCCGGCCATGAACACCACCGTCGCCGTTCCCCGCGCCACCGACTGGCTCGTCGGCGGCGGGGAATTGGGCGAGCTCATCCGCGCGCGCGACTGGTCCGCGACGCCGCTGGGTCCGGTGGAGCGTTGGCCGCAAAGCCTGCGCAGCGCGGTGAGCATCCTGCTTCCGTCGCGCGCGCAGATCTGCCTTTTCTGGGGACCGCGGCTGGTCGCGATCTACAACGACGCGTATCGCCCGACGCTCGGCGTGAAGCACCCATGGGCGCTCGGCAAGCCCGGCGGCGAGGTGTTCAGCGAGATCTGGGAGGACGTGCTGCGCCCGCTGCTCGAAGGCGTGCTGCAGCGCGGCGAGGCGTTCTGGGCGAACGACCATCCGTTCCACCTCGAGCGCCGCGGCTTCGTCGAGGAAACCTACTTCGATATCTCCTACGATCCGGTGCGCGACGAGAGCGGCCGCGTGGGCGGCGTCTTCTGCATCGTCTCGGAGACCAGCGGGCGCGTGATCGGCGAGCGGCGCCTGAAGACGCTGCGCGAGCTCGGCCGGCGCACGATGGAGGCGCGAACCGTCGCGGCGGTGTACGAGGAGGCCGCGGCAGTCCTCGCGCGTGCCGACAAGGACCTCGCCTTCGCGCTGCTCTACGAATGGGATGCGCAGCGCGGGGTCGCGCGGCGCGCGGCGCTCGCGGGGATCGACGCTTCCGCGCCCGCGGCGCCGCAGGAGATCCCCGACGATGAAGGCGCGCATTGGCCGCTCGGCGAAGCGGCGCGTTCCGGCGACCTCCTCCTCCTCGAAGGCCCGCGGCTCGCCGCGCTCGGCAAGCTCCCCGGCGGCCCGTGGCCGGAGGCCGCGCGCAACGTCGCGATCCTTCCGGTAGCAATGCCCGCGCAGGCGCCGTTCGGATTCCTCGTGGCCGGCACCAGCCCGCGGCTTGCGTTCGACGAGGGCTACCGCGACTACGTTCGGCTGCTCGCTTCCGCGATCTCGAGCGCCATCGCCAACGCGCTCGCGTTGGAGACCGAGCGCAAGCGTGCCGAGGCGCTCGCGCAGCTCGACCGCGCGAAGACCGCGTTCTTCAGCAACGTGAGCCACGAGTTCCGCACGCCCCTCACGCTGCTGCTGGGACCGATCGAGGAGGAGCTCGCGCAAGGCGACCGCCTCGGCGAGGCCTCGCGCCGGCGCCTGGAGACCGCGCACCGCACCGGCGTGCGGCTCCTGAAGCTCGTCAACACGCTGCTCGATTTCTCGCGCATCGAGGCGGGCCGCGTGCGCGCGAGCTTCGAGCCGGTGGACCTCGCGGCGCTCACCGCGGAGCTCGCGAGCAATTTCCGCTCGGCGTGCGAGAGGGCGGGGATCGAGCTCGTCGTGAATTGCGCCGCGTTGCCGCAACCGGTGTACGTCGATCGCGACATGTGGGAGAAGGTGGTGCTGAACCTGCTCTCCAACGCCTTCAAGTTCACCTTCGAGGGACGCATCGAGGTCGCGATCGGGATGGAGGACGGAAGCCCGCGGCTCGTGGTGCGCGATACCGGCATCGGCATCCCGCCCGAAGAGCTGGCGCGCGTCTTCGAGCGCTTCCACCGCGTGGAAGGGGCGCGCGGCCGCACCCACGAGGGATCGGGCATCGGGCTCGCGCTGGTGCAGGAGCTGGTGCGCATGCACGGCGGAGCGATCCATGCCGAGAGCGAGCCGGGGCGCGGCTCGGCGTTCTCGGTGTCGCTGCGCTTGGGCACCGATCACCTTCCGCCGCAACAGGTGCTTCCGGTCGGCGCCCATGCGGGCGGTCGCGGCGGCGCGGTGGCCTTCGTCGAGGAGGCGCTCGCCTGGCTGGGCGGCGAGGACGGGCCGACTTTCGAGACGCCGCTCCTCGAGGGCGTTGCCGAGCCCGCATCGGAGCGCGTGCTCGTGGTCGATGACAACGCGGACATGCGCGACTACATCCGGCGGCTCCTCGCGCCGCGCTGGCAGGTCGCGAGCGCGCGTGACGGCGCCGAGGCGCTCGCGCTACTGCGGCGCGAGCGCTTCGACCTCGTGATCACCGACGTGATGATGCCGGAGGTCGATGGCTTCGGGCTGGTGCGCGAGCTGCGGCGCGATCCGGCGCTCGCGGCGCTTCCGGTGATCATGCTTTCCGCGCGCGCGGGCGAGGAGGCGCGCATCGAGGGGCTCGAGGCCGGCGCCGACGACTATCTCGTGAAGCCCTTCGGCG
>JAICTR010000430.1 GCA_025936275.1 Burkholderiales bacterium | reverse complement strand
GGTCCCCACGTTGATCACGGCGGCGACTTTCACGCCGGCGAGGAGGGTGGGCGCGGCGAGCGGCAGCTCGATGCGCGCGAGCGTCGCCGCGCGCGTGAGGCCGAGCGCGAGCGCCGCTTGCGTGAGCCCGCGCGGCACGCCCGCAAGCCCCGCGTGCGTGTTGCGCACGATCGGCAGCAGCGCGTAGAGGAAGAGCGCGAGGAGCGCGGGCTTCACGCCGATCGATCCCGTCACCGGAATCAGGAACGCGAGGAGCGCGAGCGCGGGGATCGTCTGCACCAGTCCCGTGGCGACGAGGATCGGCTGCGCGAGCGCGCGCGTGCGCGCGGCGGCGATGCCGAGCGGGATGCCGAGCGCTACCGCCGCGGCGAGCGAGGCGAACACCAGCGCCGCGTGCTGCGCGAGGAGTTGCGCGAAATCGGGCGCGAAGATCGCGGCGACGAGACCGCGCGTGCGCGCCGCGGTCGCGTTGCCGAGGAAACCCGCGGCGATCGCGGCGAACGGGCGGTGCCCGATCTCCGCCTGCGCGTTCATCGCGATCATGGTGCGCTCGTCGATGCGTCCCGCGAGTTTCTCCACCGCGCGCCACGCGGCGGGATGGCGCGCCGCGATGTCCAGCCGGTGCAGGAGCACCGCGTCGTAGCGTGGAAAGTAGTGCCGGTCGTCCTCGAGCACCACGATGCCGTAGCGCGCGATCTTGGCGTCGGTCGAGTAGAGGTCGATCGCGTCGATCCTGCCCGCGGCGAGCGCCTCGTAAGCCAGTCCGTGGTCGAGCCCGAGCGGGGTCGCCTGCGGCAACGAATACGCCGCCTTCAATCCGGGCCAGCCGTCGCGCCGCCCGAGGAACTCGTGCGAGAGGCCCAAGCGAACTTCCGGCACGCGCGCGAGGTCCGAGATCTTCGCGAGGCGATGCGCGCGGGCGAAGTCGGCGCGCACGCCGATCGCGTAGCTGTCGGAAAATCCGAGCGGCACGGAGGCCGCCAACCCGCGCGCGCGCAGGCGCTCGGTCAGCGCGGCGAGCGGCAGGTCCTGCGAGATGCCGAGGATCTCGCGCGCGATGGTGCCGGTGTATTCGGGATAGACGTCGATCGCGCCGCGCTCGAGCGCGGCGAGGACGATGGCGGTGTTGCCGAGCCCGGGACGATGCTCGGCCGGGGCGCCCGCGTCGCGCGCGGCCTGCGTCACGATCTCGCCGAGGATGTACGACTCGGTGAAGCGTTTGGAGCCGACGCGCAGCGGCTCCTCGGCGCCGGCCGCCGCCGCGAGCGAAGCGAGCATCGCGAGAAGGAGGCCGGCGAGGAGGAACGAGCGCATCGACGCATGATAAGATAGTCGCTCGCGCCGATTTGATCGTCAGCTTGCGGGCGCCCTACAAATGCCGCTAAAGCGATCGGACTGAAAACCCGTTCGCTTTGGCCGACGGGTTTTTTCATGGACCAACCGATCTCGACTCGCCCTTCCCGCATCGCCGCCCTGCACGAGGCGCTCGAGCAGCGCATCCTGGTGCTCGACGGCGCGATGGGCACCATGATCCAGCGCCGTGCGCTGGACGAGGCGGCGTTCCGCGGCGAGCGCTTCCGCGCGTGGAAGAAGGATCTGCGCGGCAACAACGACCTCCTCAACCTCACGCGCCCCGACGTGATCCGCGAGATCCACGAGGAATACCTCGCGGCGGGCGCGGACATCCTCGAGACCAACACCTTCAACTCGACCGCGATCTCGCAGGCCGACTACGGCCTCGAGGACTTCGCCGCCGAATTGAACCTCGCGGGGGCGCGCATCGCGCGCGCCGCGGCCGATGCGTACTCGGCGCGCACGCCCGCTCGGCCGCGCTTCGTCGCGGGCGTCCTCGGGCCGATGAACCGCACGCTCTCCCTCTCCCCGGACGTGAACGACCCGGGCTTCCGCGCGGTCACCTTCGACCAGGTGAAAGGCGCGTACCTCGAGGCGGTGCGCGCGCTGGTCGAAGGCGGCGTGGATCTCATCCTCGTCGAGACCATCTTCGACACCCTGAACGCGAAGGCGGCGCTCTTCGCCATCGACGAGCACTTCGAGGCGAGCGGCGTGCGCCTGCCGATCATGATCTCGGGAACGATCACCGACGCCTCGGGGCGCACGCTCTCGGGGCAGACGGTGGAGGCGTTCTGGAACTCGGTGCGCCATGCGCGGCCGCTCTCGGTGGGCCTCAATTGCGCGCTCGGCGCGCGGCAGCTCCGCCCGCACGTGGAGGAGCTCGCGCGCATCGCGGACGTCTACGTGTCCGCGCACCCCAACGCGGGATTGCCGAACGCGATGGCGGAATACGACGAGCGGCCCGACGAGACCGCGGGCTTCATCGGCGAATGGGCCGCGAGCGGCTGGCTCAACATCACCGGCGGCTGCTGCGGCACGACGCCCGACCACATCCGCGCCATCGCCGAGACGGTGCGCGCTTCGAAGCCGCGCACCGTGCCGAAGGTCGAGCCGCGGCTGCGCCTCTCGGGCCTCGAGCCGCTCGCGATCGGCGAGGATTCGCTCTTCGTGAACGTGGGCGAGCGCACCAACGTCACCGGCTCCAAGGCCTTCGCGCGCCTCGTCCTCGCCGGCGACTACGCGCAGGCGCTTTCCGTCGCCCGCCAGCAGGTCG
>JAICTR010000289.1 GCA_025936275.1 Burkholderiales bacterium | reverse complement strand
TGCACCCAGGGCGCCGCCTTCGAGCGCTGGAAGCTGCGATAGGCGTCGAAGCCGATCATCGCCAGCGGCACGACTTCAAGTGCCGAGAACATGGCGCCGATGGCGATCACGAAGGTCGGCGTGCCCGTGAAATACAGGTGGTGCAGGGTGCCGAGGATGCCGCCGAACAGAAAGACGATCGTCTCGAGCACGATGGCGCGGTTGGCGCTGGTCGCACCGATGAGCCCGAGGCGGGTGAAGATCAGGGCGATCACGGCCGTGGCGAACACCTCGAAGAAGCCTTCCACCCAGAGGTGCACCAGCCACCAGCGCCAGTACTCGATCATCGAGTAGTGCGTGTGCTGCCCCCACACGAGCGAGGTCGAGTAGAAGCCGCCGATGCACGCCGCGGAGAGGAACACCATCGCGATCAACCCGCGCGTCTCCGAGGGTTTCTTCAACGCCGGCCACAGCGCGCGGCCGAGGAGCAGCAGCCAGAAGAGCAGGCCCACGAAGAGCAGGATCTGCCACACGCGGCCCATGCTCGTGAACTCGAGCCCCTGGTTGCCGAGCCAGAACGAGAAGTCGTAGCCCTGCCGCGCGAGCGTGCCGAGCCAGCCGAAGGCGGTCGAGCCCACCACGATGAAGATCAGCGCCCAGAAGAGCACGTCCACGCCGAGCTTCTGCAGCTTCGGCTCATGCCCCGAAAGCAGCGGAGCGATATAGAGGCCCGTGGCGAGCCACGCGGTCGCGATCCAGAAAATGCCGAACTGCGTGTGCACCGTGCGGCTCACGGTGTAGGGGAGGATCTCGGCGAGCGGGAAGCCGAAGAACGCGCGGCCCTCGACCGCGTAGTGCGCGGTGATGGCGCCCATGCCGATCTGCGCGAGGATGAGGCCGATCACCACGAAGAAGTACTTGCGCGTCGCCTTCATCGAGGGCGTGGCGACCGCGTTCACCAGGGGATCGCGCTCGGGCACCTTCGGATCCGGCGCCTCGCCGTGCGCCGTGTGATACCAGACCATGCCCGCGATGCCGGCGATGAGCAGGATGATGCTCACCGCGGTCCAGGCCGTCGCACCGCCGGTGAGCGTGTTGCCGACGATCGGCTCGTGCGGCCAGTTGCTGGTGTAGCTGAGATCCCGCTTGCCGGGACGGTCGGTGGTCGCCGCCCACGAGGACCAGTAGATGAAACCCGCGAGCTGGCGGCGCGCTTGCGCGCTCGGCAGGGCGTTGTCCGCCATCGCGTACTTCTCGCGCAGCGGCTCGAGCGCGGGGTCGTTGCCGAAGAGCGCCTCGTAGTGCGCCTGCACTTGCGCGATGGCCTTCGCGCGGTCCGCGGAGACCGTGAGGGTCCTGGTCGCGGCGTCGTAGGTGTTGCGGCGCATCTCCTCCTTCACGATCGCATCGACCGCGCCGCGCTGTGCGAGGTCGAGCTTCGCATACGCAACGCCGTAGATCGCCTGCGCGCGGATGTCGCGATACGCGCTCGCCTCACGGTGCAGCCAGTCCGCCGACCAGTCGGGCGCGACGTAGCTGCCGTGGCCCCAGACGGTCCCGAGCTGCTGGCCGCCGGCCGCGAGCCACGCGCGCTGCCCTTCCTCGATGTCGTGGCCGGTGAAGAGCGTCGCGCCGTGATCGACGCGCACGGTCTCGGGAATCGGCGGCGCGGCGAGGTAGATCTCGCGGCCGATCCAGCCGAGCGCCGCGAACGAAAGGAGGAATACGAAGCCCAGCCATTGCCACAACTTGCGCGCGGGGGCCCCCGTTCCGGCGGGGGAGTCGGACCTGGTTTGCATGAAACTTCCTTGGCTATCCGTGGAGGGTCTTTTCACACGGACAAGCCTAGGCGCCCGCGCGCGCGGGCCTTTGACGCGGATCAAACCGCGCGCAGCCTCACTCCATCGAGCTCACTTCATCGATGGTGGTCGTGGTCGTGGTCGCGGTCGTGGTCCCCGTCGCGATCGCCGTGCCAGTCGTGGCGGTCGCCGCCGCGCCAATGGTGGCCGTGGTGGTCGCGGTCCCAGTCGCGATCGCTGAAGGAGAAGCCGAGCCCGATCGACGGGCCCACGTAGTAGCCGGGCGAATACCCGTAGTCGTCGTAGGCCGGGTCGTAATACGAGGGCCCGTACGCATAGCCGTTGTCGTACGCATAGCCGTTATCGTACCCATAGCCGTTGTTGTACCTATAGCCGCCGTAGCCGTCGTCGTACGGGTACGCCGCGCACGCCGAGAGCAGCAGCGCGCCGCCCGCGACAGCCAGAATCGTTCGCATCGAGGTCGCCATGTCCGTCTCCTGTCGATGAAGGTGAGGCACGGCGCCCGGCGATGGGTTCCTGTCGCGGAGTTTGCGGGCAGCGCTCGTTCGGCCCATCGCGACTCGCGCGATGCGCTGTGGGAATCGTCGGACACCCGTATTTGGATGACGCACGAAGATAGAGACCATGACTCATGACGGATGACGAGAAGCGGCCACTATCCCGCGCGGCGATGCTCGACGCCTGCGGCGACCCGCTCCGCGCTCGGAAAATTCCCAGGCACCGGATGCGGCGTGTGCCTAGGCACGCTTTGAGCGCGCGCCGATGTTGCGCCACGTCAAGGAAGCGGAGACTTCCTGGCATGGGAACCGCACAGCCCGCCGCCTCCACCCGCGTGTACATCGTCGACGACTCCGCGCCGATCCGCGCGCGCCTCGCCGAGATGCTCGGCGCGATGGAGGGCGTGCGCATCGTCGGCGAGGCCGCGAGCGCCGCCGGCGCCGTGGCGGGCATCCTCCGCCTGCGGCCCGACTCGGTGCTGCTCGACCTCGACCTCACGGGCCGCACCGGCATCGACGTGATGCGTTCGGTCCATCCGGCCGCGCCCGAGATCGTGTTCGTCGTCCTCACCAACCATGCGGAGCCGCAATACCGCCGCGCGGCGCACGCCGCGGGCGCCGCCTATTTCCTCGACAAGTCCCGCGAGCTCGACCGCGTGCGCGAAGTGATCGCCGAGATCGCCGCCACGCGCCACCAGGAGATGCGACTGCAATGAGCAGCACCGCCAACGCCATCGCAACGCCCGCCCGCCCCCTCACGGTCCATCGCGGCGCCGCCGACACGCGCGGCCTCACGACGGTCGCCAGGTTCCGCACGCGCTGCGCGACCTGCAACCTGCGCGAGCTGTGCCTGCCCTGCGGGCTCGGCTCGAGCGACATGGCCCGCCTCGACGAGGTGGTGTACACGCGCAAGCGCGTGCGCCGCGGCGAGACGCTCTACCGCGCGGGCGATGCGTTCGAGTCGATCTACGCGGTGAGGAGCGGCTTCGTGAAATCGAGCGTGGTGCTCGAGGACGGCCGCGACCAGGTGACGGCTTTCCACATGGCGGGCGAGATCGTGGGCATGGACGGGATCGGCAACGATCGCCACGCCGCCGACGTGGTCGCGCTGGAGGACAGCGAGGTGTGCGTGATCCCCTACGCGCGGCTCGAGGAAGCGGGGCTCGGCCGCCAGCTCTCCAAGGTGATGAGCCGCGAGCTGGTGCGCGACCAGGGCGTGATGATGCTCCTCGGCACGATGCGCGCCGAGGAGCGGCTCGCGGCGTTCCTCCTCAACCTCTCGCAGCGCTTCCGCGCGCGCGGCTATTCGCACAACGAGTTCCACCTGCGCATGACGCGCGAGGAGATCGGCAGCTACCTCGGCCTCTCCCTCGAGACCGTGAGCCGGCTCTTCTCGCGCTTCCAGGCCGACGCGCTGATCGCCGTGCAGCAGAAGCACATCCGCATCCTCGACACCGACGGCCTGCGCGCCGTCATGAGGCAGGAAAGAAGCTAGGAGGCCCGCCATGTTCAAGCACGTCCTCGTCCCGACCGACGGCTCGCCGCTCTCGCTGCGCGCCGCGAAGACCGCCGTGGAGCTCGCCCGGGTGCACGACGCGCGCATCACCGCGATCCACGTGATGGCGCCCTACGTCCTGCCCGCCGCGCCCGACGGCATGATGTTCTATCCCGAATCGTTCTCGCCCGAGGAATACCGCAAGGCGGTCGCGAAGCAGGCCGACAAGGCGCTCGCCAAGGTGAAGGCCGCGGCCGAGGCGGGCGGCGTCGCGTTCAGCTCCATCGCCGTCACGCACGAGCAGCCGTGGCAGGCGATCAT
>JAICTR010000108.1 GCA_025936275.1 Burkholderiales bacterium | reverse complement strand
GAGTTGATGCGCGAATTGGCCGACACGTGCTGGCGCAGGAACTCCATCTGGTCGGCGAGGATGCGGCGGTTGGCGAGGATCAGGAACTCGGCGCGGTTCGGCACGTAGGGCGCGTAGAGGAGCTGCATGTGCGCCTCCTCCGGCGTGCGGTTGCCCTTCTTCTGGTTGCACGCGCGGCACGCGGTGACGACGTTCATCCAGGTGTCGCGGCCGCCGCGCGACATCGGCATGATGTGGTCGCAGGTGAGGCGGTAGGGCGAGAAATCGCCGCCGCAGAACGCGCACATGAAGTGGTCGCGGTTGAAGAGCTCCCGGTTGTTGAGCGGCGGGACCTGGTGGAAGCCCTTGATCGCGAGCGCCTTGCCGCGGATGGCGATGATGGAGTTCGCCGTGATGCTCGAGCGCTCGCCGGTGCGATGGGAGCGTCCGCCGTAGATGGTGAACGCCTCCCGCCCGAGCTCCCAGGCGACGCGCTCCTTGGCGTAGTACCACACCGCCTGTTGCCACGTGACCCAGCGGTGCGGCACACCGTGCTGGTCGAGCGTGAGGATGAGGGGCAGGCTGCGGTTCATGGATAATCGAATCACGAAACCTGCATCAATTTACCAAAAAACCGTTGCTAATGCCTGAATCGAGGGAACAAGCATGAGCCTCGACCGCGTGGACGCGGGCCGCGACCCGGCCGCCGACTTCAACGTGATCGTCGAGATCCCGATGCATTCCGATCCCATCAAGTACGAGGTGGACAAGGAGACCGGCGCGGTTTTCGTCGACCGCTTCGTCTCCACGGCCATGCACTATCCGTGCAACTACGGCTACGTGCCGCAGACGCTTTCCGAGGACGGCGATCCGGTCGACGTGCTGGTGATCACGCCGTTCGCGCTGGTTCCGGGCGTGGTCGTGCGCTGCCGTCCCATCGGCCTCCTCGAGATGACCGACGAGGCCGGGCGCGACACGAAGCTCCTCGCGGTGCCCATCGACAAGCTCACGCCGCTCTATCGCGCGGTGAAGAGCGCGCGGGACCTGCCGGAGCTCACGCTCTCGCAGATCGAGCACTTCTTCGCGCACTACAAGGACCTCGAGCCGGGCAAGTGGGTGAAGCTCGAGGGCTGGGGCAGCGCCGAGGACGCGCGGCGCGAGATCGAGGCGGGCGTGAAGCGGTTCGCGGCTGCTGCTACGAAGAGTTAGGAACCACGGATGAACACGGATGAACACAGATGGCGTATGAAGGAGAATCCATCGTGGCCACTACGGCGCTGGGATCGATTTGCGCCCGCCATCCGTGTTCATCCGTGTTCATCTGTGGCTTTCATCTCGCCCTGAAATTGAGCCAGCCGAGCAGTCCCAGCGCGCAGCCGATCGCGATCATCCCCGTGAGCTCGAGCGCATCGGGCCGCTCGCCGAGCTGCAGCGCGGAAGCGAGCACCGCGACCACCGGAATGCCGAGCGAGCTCAATCCGGCCATTCCCGCGCTGGTGTTGGCGAGGACGTAGGTCCAGAGCCACCAGCCGCCCGCGGTGGCGAACGCCGCCGAGAGGAAGACCACCAGCACGAACTCCCGCGTCCAGCGGATCGGCGCGTGCGGATGCAGCAGCGCGAGCGCGGTGAGCCACGCGGTGCCGAAGAGGAGCTGCCACGCGGTGAAGATGAGCGTGTCGGCGCGCGTCGGCCATTTCTTGGAGAGCACGGCGGAGATCGCCCATACCGCGCCCGCGACGACGGCGAGGACGCTTCCGGCGACGCTCGTGAGGCGCCAGGGCGCGACGATCAGCGTGAGGCCCAGGAACGCGACCGCCACCGCGACCCACTGCGCGCCGCGCATGCGCTCGCGCAGGATCGCGTGCGCGAAGACGATCATCCAGAAGGGCATCGTGTAGGTGAGGACCGAGGTCTTGCCGGGGCCGGCGAAGAGGAGCGCCGTCTGCGTGAGCGCCATGAAGAGCGCCACCTGCAGCGTGCCGAGCACGAAGGCCATGCGATAGCTCGGCAGGCGCAGGCCGCGCCGCTGCGCCACGATCAGGCCGAAGAGCAGGAACGCCGCGAGGCCCGCGCGCAGCGCCGTGAAATCGAACGGATGCGCATAGCGCAAGCCGATCTTCATCAGGATCCACGAGTAGCCCCACACCAGCACCATGGCGGCGAGCGCCAGGAGCGGCGCCGAGCCCTTCTTCCTCACCGCGGCATGGAGCTCGCCTGCTCCGCTGCGGCTTGCTCGTACGGGCGCTCGCGCACTTCGAGCGCGGGGCCCGTGGGTGCGCCGAGATGCAGGTCGCCGCTCGCGAGTGCCTCGAGCTGCGCGACCACGAGCGCGTCGTAGCCGCCGCCCGGCGCGGGCGCGGCATTGACGATCGCGCCCGCCGCCTGCTCGCCGAACGCGCCGCTGTAGACGCTCTCGCCGGGCGCCGGCCGCGGCTCGCCCGCCGCGTGCACCCGCGCCATGCGCCGCTTGAGGATGCCGCGGTACTGCGTGCGCGCGACGATCTCCTGGCCCGGATAGCAGCCCTTGCGGAAGCTCACGCCGCCCACCAGCTCGAAGTTCGCCATCTGCGGCACGAACGCTTCCTGCGTCGCCGCGGTGACCACCGGGATACCGGCCTGGATCAGCGACCAGCTCCACGCGTCGGGGCCCGCGGGCGTGGCGTTCTCGGCGAGGATCGCCCACAACGCCGGCGCACGATCGGTCGGGGCGAGGATCACGAAGCGCTCCGCGTCGAGCGCGATGCAGGTCGCGCCGTCCTTCTCCACCGAGCGCATCGGATCGGGCGTGAAGCCCCAGTGGCGCGCGACGATCACGCCCGCGGTCTTGCCGGCGAAGGCGAGGCGCGTCGTGTCCTCGCCCACGTCGGCGATCTTCACCTTCGAGCGCAGCACGAACATCGCGAGGCGCTTGGCGACGGCGGGCGCGATTTCCGCCGGCAGCATCAGGCGAAAGCCGTCGGCCGCGCGAAGCAGCATGAAGGTCGCGAGGAGCCTTCCCTTCGCCGAGCACCAGCCGTTCCATTGCGCGGCGCCGGGCGGCAGGGACTGCACGTCGTTGGTGAGCTGCGCGTGCAGGAACGCGGCCGCGTCGTCGCCCGTCACGGCGAGGAGCGCGTTATGCGAGAGGTCGACGAGGATCGCGCGGTCGCGCGCGGCGGCGAGCTCCGCGGCGGGATCGCCGAAGTCCGCCACGCCGCTCGCGTCCATGCGCGCACCGCGGCTGGCGAGGAACGAGAACCAGGACGACATGGGAGGAGGGGGCGGTGGAAAGCGTGCGATGCGATCTCCAGTATAGCCGCCTCGCCGCGGCCTCGATCGGCGCCGCCGCGCTGGCGAGCGCGTTCGTCGCCGGCGCGTTACCGGCGGCGATGCCGTGGCGCGCCGCCGCGCTCGCCCTCATCGCGATCGAGGCATGGCGCGCATGGCGCCACTCGCGTGCGGTGCGCACGCTCGCGCTCGGCCTGGAGGGCGGCGTCGAGGTCGTGCTTCGCGAGGGGCGCCTGCAACGCGGCGTCGTTCGCCCGGGGTCGTTCGTCGCGCCGTGGCTCGTGATCGTTCGCTGGCGTCCCGCCGGGGCGCGGCGCGACGCGTTCGTGCTGGTGCTTCCGGACATGGCGCCGGCCGAGGCGCTGCGCCGGCTGCGCGTGATCCTGCGCTGGGCTTAGGAGTATCGTGGCGTCGCACGGGCCGCCCTCGCCGTGCGCCCCTCGAAAACGGATGGGAGAAGAACATGACGAAGAACCTCGCGCTGCTCTGCGCCCTCGCCCTGCTCGCGGCTGGCTGCGCGGCGATGATGGCCGGCGGCGGCAAGGCCGCCCCGTGCAACAGCCACGTCTGCAAGGTGCAGGTCGCCGTCGATGGCGCCTGCCGCATCACCGTGGACCCGGAGGATCTGCCCGTTGCCGCCGACAACAAGAACGCGGTGATCCAGTGGGACATCCGCGGCGGCCAGTTCGTGGCGAACGGCATCGCGTTCAAGCAGGACACCGGGAACGAGTTCCACAGCCCCAGCCACAGCCCCAACCGCATCACCATCGTCGATCGCCACGAGAAGACCGGCGTCGTCTACCACTATGGCGTCACCGTGCTCCAGGGCGGACGGGCATGTCCGACGCTCGATCCGACGATCATGAACTAGGCGTGGTTTCGGAAGCCGCGAGCGGCGCGGCGAGCGTCGCGCCCGCGGCGAGCGCGGCCGCCTCGCGTGCGGCCTCCTTGCGGGCAAGCGCGCGGCCGGCATCCACCGCGGCCCCGAACGCCTCTCCGAGCCCCGCGCGGGCATCGGCCATGCGCGGCATGAGGAAGGCCGCGTCCGCCGGATCGCGCCCCAGCCCCGTTTCCTGCGCGTGGCCCTCCGCCGCGCCGAAGAAGCGCGCGGCGCCGCGCCAATCGCGCTCGGCGGCGCAGAGTCCGGCGCACACCTCGAGGACGCTTTGCATCAGCGTGCGAGAGGCGAGCGCTTCGGCGGCGGCGAGCGCCTCGCGCACATGGGTCCTCGCATCGGCGAGGTCGCCGGCGTCGATGGAGACCATCGCGAGGTTGAGCCGCGCGATGGCCGCGCTCTCGAGGTCGGCCAGCTCCGTCGCCGCGGCGAGCACGCTCCGGTAGAGCGGCGCCGCGAGCTGGGGTTTGCCCTCGAGGCGATGGAGCTGGGCGAGGGCATTGCGCGCGGCGGCGAGGTTGCGCGCGTTGCCTCCCCCCTCCGCCGCCGCGAGCGCCTCGGCGAGGCTCGCGCGCGCCGCTTCCACGTCGCCCTCGCCGAGCTGCGACATGCCGAGCGGCTGCAGCACCCGCGCGATCGCTTCGCTATCGCCGAGGGCGCGTGCGATGGCGAGGCTTTCCTCGAGGCACGCGCGCGCCGCGCGGTACTCGCTCGCATAGAACCGCAGCTGTCCCGCCTCGTACAGCGCGCGCTGGCGCATCGTGCCGCGCGCCTGCGCCTCGGGCCGCGCGAGGAGCCGCGCGTAAAGGCCGATGCCGAGCTGCAGCAGGCCGCGATTGAGCCAGTAGAATTTGATCGCGCCGAGCATCTCGAAAGCGGCCGCCGCGTCGCCGCCCTCGCGCGCGCCCCAGGCGTGCGCCGCGAGCAGGTTCTCGCGCTCGCGATCGAGCCGCGCGAGCCATTGCGCCTGCTCCGCGCCGAAGAGCTCCGCGCCGGCGCGCTTCGCGAACGCGGTGAAGTGATGCAGGTGCGCGTCGCGCACGCGCGCCGCCTCGCCCGACTCGAGCAGCTTTTCCAGGCCGTATTCGCGCACCGTCTCGAGCATGCGGTAGCGCTCCGCGCCCGCGTCGTGCTCCACCAGCGATTTCTCCACCAGGCGCGCGAGGAGCTCGAGGATGCCGGCGGCGTGGAGCGGCTCCCGGCTCGCGACCGCTTCGGCCGCCTCCAGCGTGAAGCCCCCGGCGAAGACCGCGAGGCGGCGCAGCAGCGCGCGCTCGTCGCGGTCGAGCAGATCGTGGCTCCAGTCGATGAGCGCGCGCAGCGTCTGCTGGCGCGGAAGCACCGCACGTTCGCCGCTCGCGAGCAGGCGGAAGCGGTCGTCGAGGCGCGCGGCGATCGCCGCGGCCGAGAGCAGGCGCACGCGCGCCGCGGCGAGCTCCAGCGCGAGCGGAATGCCGTCGAGGCGCCGGCAGATGTCGCCGATCGCCGCGGCGTCCGCCGGCTCGACGCAAAATCCGGCGCGCGCGGCGGCCGCGCGCTCGACGAAGTGGCGCACCGAGGCATAGCTCTCGAGGGGCCGGGCCGGCGCGCCCGCGGCGGGCGGCATCTCGAGCGGCGGCACGGCGTACGCGGCTTCGCCCGCGACGCGGAGCGCCTCGCGGCTCGAGGCGACGATGCGCAGGCGCGGCGCGGCGGCGAGGAGGCGCTTCGCGATCCGCGCGCATTCGCCGAGCAGGTGCTCGCAGTTGTCGAGCACCAGGAGGAGCGTGCGGTCGCGCAGGTGACGCTCGAGGGCATCCATCCCGCGCTCCGCGTCGTCCTTCACGCCGAGGACCGAGGCGATCGCCTGCGCGACGCGGCGCTCGTCGTCGATCGGCGCGAGCTCGACCAGCCACACGCCATCGGGGAAATCGTCCGCGCACTCCGCCGCGGCGTGCAGCGAAAGGCGCGTCTTGCCCAGGCCTCCCATGCCGGTGAGGGTCACGAGGCGATGGCGCGCGAGGAGGTCGCGCACGTCGTCGATCTCGCGCTCGCGGCCGATGAACGAGCTCGCCGAATGCGGCAGGTTGTTGGGCGTCGCCTCGAGGGAGCGCAGGGCCGGGAACTCGGTGCGCAGCGCGGGATGCGTGAGCTGGTAGAGCCGGATCGGGCGCGCGAGGTCGCGCAGGCGCACGCTCCCCAGGTCGCGGAGCGCGGCGCCGGGAAAGGCGCGTCCCTCCACGAGCTCCGCCACCGCCTGCGAGACCAGCACTTGCCCGCCATGCGCGGCCGAGGCGATGCGCGCCGCGCGATTCACCGCCGCGCCGTGGTAGTCGCCGTCGCGCTTCTCGCACGCGCCCGCGTGGATGCCGCAGCGCGCGCGCAACGCGATGCCCGCCTGCTCCTCGAGCGAGGCGAGGCCGCGCTGCAGCTCGAGCGCCGCCTGCAGCGCATCGAGCGGCTCGCGGAACGCGGCGTGCACGCCGTCGCCGGTCATCTTCACCAGCTCGCCGCCGTGGCGCGCGATCGCTTCGCGCGCGATCTCGTCGTGGCGCGCCATCGCGGGGCGCATGCGCTCCGGCTCCCGCTCCCAGAGGCGGGTGCTGCCCTCGATGTCGGTGAAGAGGAAAGTCGCTGCGGTGGCGTGATCTTCCAAGCGGGCCCCTCCGCGCGGTGAAAGGCCACCCATACTGTACGGCACGCGCCGCCCGCCTGCGAGGGCATGCCGAACGGATTAGACTGCGGGCAACGGCTGTTCGCAGGCCGGGACCCCTCGAAGAAGGAAATCGCGATGAACGCAAGGACCAGACTTTTCACGCTGTGCGCGCCGCTCGCGCTGGTATTCAGTCTCGGCGCATGCGCCCCGATGGCGCAATCGACCCACAGCGCATCGGCCAGGCAGCAGGTGGTGATCCAGGTGAGCGACAACGACCCGGGCAAGTGGAACCTCGCGCTCAACAACGCGCGCAACATGCAGCACGACCTGGGTGCCTCGAACGTCGACATCGAGATCGTCGCCTACGGGCCGGGCATCGACATGCTGCGCAAGGAGTCGAAGGTCGCGCAGCGCATCGACGAGGCCACCATGTCGGGCACCAAGGTCGTGGCGTGCGAGAACACCATGCGCGGCCACAAGCTCTCGAAATCCGACATGATCGAAGGCATCGGCTACGTTCCCGCGGGCGTGGTGGAGATCACGAAGCGCCAGCGCGAGGGATGGTCGTACTTGCGCCCCTGAACCGGCATTCCCCCGGGAGGCCCGCATGAGCATCGAGATCCGCTACCTCGTCTATGCCGCCGCGCTCACGGGGGTGCTGTGGATCCCGTACGTGCTCGACCGCTTCGGCGCCCGCGGCATCGGCGATACGGTCGGATACCCGGCGAATCCGAAGCCGCAATCGCCGTGGGCCGAGCGGCTGATGAAGGCGCATCGCAACGCGGTCGAGAACCTCGTGGTGTTCGCGACGCTGGTGCTCGCCGCGCACGCCGCGGGCGTGAGCAATCCGGCGGTCGCGGGCGCGGCGATCCTCTACTTCTGGGCGCGCGTCGTCCACGTGCTGGCCTACACCTTCGCCGTGCCGTGGCTGCGCACGCTCGCCTTCGCCGGAGGCTTCGCCGCCCAGGTGGGCGTCGCCTGGCAGATCCTCGCCGGGTGATCCCCGGGCTGCTGGATTTCGCCGGCGTCGCGGTCTTCGCGGTGAGCGGCGCGCTCGCCGCGGGCCGCAAGAACCTGGACCTCGTCGGCGTGGTGGTGATCGCGAGCGTGACCGCCATCGGCGGCGGGACGCTCCGCGACCTGCTGATGGACCGTCACCCCGTGTTCTGGGTGGCGCGCCCCGCCTATCTCTACGTGATCATCGCAGCGGCGCTCGCGACCGTCGCATGGGCGCGTCGCTTCCGTCCCCCGGCGCTCTCGCTCGCCATCGCCGATGCCCTCGGCCTCGCGTT
>JAICTR010000193.1 GCA_025936275.1 Burkholderiales bacterium | reverse complement strand
CCGCCGATCGCGGCACCGGCGACCGTGCTCCTCTCCTGGTGCGTCATGTCGGCGCACGCGCCGAGCGCGAGCGCGAGCGCGGCAGCCGCCGCGGATTTCAGGATGCGCGTATCCATCTCCACCTCCTGTCGGTATTCACAGCTTCCAGCGTGCGGCCCTGCCTGGCGCGGCGCCAGTCGGCAGCGACCCGTAAATGCTGTGCGCGTGGGCTTGCGCCTTGTCGGTCGCGTCCCACGCGCTCGTCGTGCTTTGCGCCGCGCTGCGTTCCGGTCCTGGACAAAGAGTGCGCCGCGAAGGAAAGCAGGCGTTTGATAGACTCGGCACCTCCCTCACCCGCCGCAAGGAGATCCCGATGTTGCGCACCCTCGTCGCCGCCGCCGCGGCCGCGCTGCTCGCCACCGCCGCCGCGGCGCAGAGCTATCCCACCCGGCCGGTGAAGATCATCGTGCCGTTCGCCGCGGGCGGTCCCGCCGACGTGTACGCGCGCGTGCTCGCGCAGAAGCTCGAGAGCGACCTGCACCAGCCGTTCGTGGTCGAGGACAAGCCCGGCGGCGGCTCGATCGTCGGCACGCAAGTGGTCGCGCAAGCCGAGCCCGACGGCTACACGCTGCTCATGATGTCGAACACGCACACCGTGAACGAGTCGCTGATCCCCAACAAGTCGTTCCAGCTGATGCGCGACTTCGTGCCGGTGGCGCCGGTGAACTCGTCCGACCTGGTCCTCGTCGTGAATCCCTCGGTGCCGGTGAAGACGCTGAAGGAGCTCATCGCGCTCGCGAAGGCGAAGCCCGGCGTGCTGAATTACGCGTCGTCGGGGCCCGGCACGCCGTACCACATGGCGGGCGAGCTGTTCAAGGCGATGGCGGGCGTGAACATCGTGCACGTGCCCTACAAAGGCAGCTCCGGCGCGCGCACCGACGTCCTCGGCGGCCAGGTGCAGATGATGTTCGACGCGATCACCACCATGGCGCCCAACGTGGAGGCCGGCAAGGTGCGCGCGCTCGGCACGACGGGCAAGGTGCGCTCCACGGTGCTGCCCAACGTGCCGACGGTTTCCGAGGCGGGCGTCCCCGGATACGAGGCGGTGATCTGGCTCGGCATCATGGCGCCGAAGGGAACCCCGCGGCCGATCATCGACAAGCTCAACGCCGAGATCCGCAAGGCGGTCGATTCGCCCGAGGTGAAGGGCGCGTGGGCGAAGCAGGGCGCTGTCGGCATGTCGATGTCGCCCGACGAGTTCGGCGAGTTCCTGCGCGGCGACATCGACAAGTGGGCGAAGATCGTGAAGATCTCCGGCGCGCGCCGCGATCGCTGAGCGCATCGTGCAGCTCCGCTTCCTCAGCGCGGGCGCCGCCCACGGCCTGGTCGGCACGGTGGCGCGCGCGCAGTCGATCGGCGTCGAGGGCAGCTTCGGCGCGGTCGGCGCGATGCTCGAGAAGCTGCGCGCGGGCGAGCCCTGCGACATCGTGATCCTCACGCGCGCGCAGATCGCGAAGCTCGCGGAAGAAGGCCGCGTCGTGCCGGGCACGATCGCGGACCTCGGCGCCGTCGCCACCTCGATCTCGGTGCGCGCCGCCGATCCCGCGCCCGACGTCTCCGATGCGGACCGGCTCCGCGCGGCACTCCGCGCGGCCGACGCGATCTACTTCCCGGATCCGTCGAAGGCGACCGCGGGCATCCATTTCGCGAAGGTGCTCGAGGCGCTCGGCATCCACGACGAGGTGCGCGAGCGCATCCGCAATTTCCCCAACGGCGCGACCTCGATGCGCGAGATGGCGTCGGCCGGCGGGCGCCCGATCGGCTGCACGCAGGCGACCGAGATCCTCGCGACGCCGGGCGTGAAGCTCGTGGCGCCCCTGCCCCGCGGGCACGAGCTCGAGACCGTCTACACCGCGGCCGTCCAGGCGGGCGCGGCGCAGCGCGAGGCGGCCGCGGCGTTCGTCGCGCGGCTCACCGGCAGCGAATCGCGTGCCGCACGCGCAGCCGCCGGCTTTCGCGACGCCGCGTAGGAGCGCCGCCATCCCGCGAGGTCGCGCGTTGCGCATCGCCTTCGCAGCACTCCTCGCGAGCGCCGCCGTCCTCGCCGCCGCGCAAGCACCGGTCGCGCCCGGCGCGCCTTCCGGGCCGCTCTCCTCGGCCGCCGAGCAGGTCTACGAGATGGCGAAGCCGCGCATCCTGCAGGTGCGAACGCTGGTGCACGCCGCGGGGCGGCAGACCACGATCGGCTCCGCGTTCGTGGTGAGCGCGGACGGCTACGCGGTCACCAACTACCACGTGGTGTCGCGCTTCGCGCTGGACCCGAAGACCTATCGCCTCGAGTACCTCGCGCCCGATGGCGGCAAGGGAGAGCTGCGCCTCCTCGCGATCGACGTCGCGCACGACCTCGCGGTGGTGAAGCTCGACCGCGCGGGCCTGCCGTACTTCGAGTTCGAGCCGCGCGCGCTCGAGGGAAAGCTCCCCAAGGGCGAGCGCATCTACGCGATGGGCAACCCGCTGGACCTCGGCTTCACCATCGTCGAAGGGACCAACAACGGCCTCGTGGACAAGAGCTACGACGAGCGCATCCATTTTTCCGGCGCGATCAACCCCGGCATGAGCGGCGGGCCGGTGACCGATTCCGACGGACGCATCGTCGGCGTGAACGTCGCCAAGCGCCTCGACGGCGAGCAGGTAGGGTTCCTCGTGCCGGCGCGCTTCGCCGCCGCGCTGGTGCAGCGCGCGCGCGCCGGCGCGCCGCTGAGGGTCGACAAGGCGCGCGAGGAAGTGGGCCGCCAGCTGCAGGCGTGGCAGGCGGGCTTCTACCAGCGCCTCGAGAAGGAGGGCTTCCGCGACTCGACGTTCGGCGGCTATCGTGGGCTCGAGAGCGCGGCGCCGTGGATGACCTGCTGGGCGGCGACCAATGCCGACCAGGTGCCCAAGCCGCGCGTCTCGATCGACACCACGCGCTGCTCGAGCGGCACCGGCATCTTCGTTTCGGACCGCATCCTCACCGGGCGCGTGGACGTCATCTACTCCTACCACCAGGCGATCGACCTCAACGCCTTCCAGTTCGCCCACGAGCTCGCGCAGCACGCCGCCGCGTCGGGCATCGATGGCGGACGGCGGCTCACCGAGCAGTCGTGCAGCGACGACTTCGTGCGCGACGAGCGCGGCGCGCGGCCGCTGCTGCGGGCAACGTGGTGCATGCGCGCGTACCGCGAGTTCGAAGGCCTCTACAACGTGACCCTGCTCGTCGCGACCCAGGACCGCGAGCGCGAGGCGCTCCTCGCGCAGCTCACCATGCAGGGCGTGTCGGAGTCGAACGCGCTCGCGCTGGGCCGCCGCTTCCTCGAGGGCATCCGATGGGCGCGGTGATGTGGATCGAGGTGCTCTCGCGGCACGGCGAGGTCGCATCGCGCAGCCGCATCGACGCGCCGCAGGCGCACGTCGGGCGCGCGTTCGACAACGACGTCGTGGTGGACGACCCGCACGTCGCCCCGCACCACCTGCGCATCGTGCGCGACGCCGATGGCGCGCTGGTCGCGGAGGACCTGGGCAGCGTGAACGGCCTTTACGCGGAGCATGGCGCCGAACGCGTGCCGCGGCTCGCGCTCGGCGGCGCGCCGGGCCAGCGCATCGGGCGCACGGTGCGGCGCGTGCACGACGCGGCGCGGCCCGGCGCGCCCGAGAAGCCGCACCTGCGCCCGCGCGCCCATGCGGCGTGGGCCGCGGGGCTCGCGATCGCCGTGGTCGGATCCCTGCTCCTCGTCGAGTGGCTCGCGATCACCACCGAGCGCAGCTGGAACGTGATGCTGCTGCCGATCGTCGCCTTCGCCGCGTTCGTCGTGGTGTGGTCGGGGATGTGGGCGCTCCTCTCGCACCTTTTCTTCGGGCAGGCGCGCTTCGCGCTGCAGCTGCGCATCGCGCTCACCGGCTGCCTCGCGTTCCTGCTCTGGGACCAGCTGGGCGAGTGGCTCGCCTATGGCCTCGCGTGGCGCGAGCTCGACGACTACGCGAGCTTCGGCGTGTGGGCGCTCCTCGCAGCGCTCTGCTACGGCCACCTGTTGTCGATCGGGCCGCGGCGCCTGCCGATCGCGATGGGCATCATCGTGGCGCTGCTCGCCTCGGGCGCCGCGATCCAGTTCGCGAGCAAGGCGGAGACGCGGCGCGTGGTGGGCGAGCGCGCGACGCTGGGAGAGCTCAAGCCGCCGCGCTTCCGCATCGTCGCGCCCGCGACGCCGGAGCGCTTCCTTCAGGCGAGCGATGCGACCAAGCGCGCGGTGGACGAGGCGCGCAAGCGCGAGCCGCCTTCCGGCGGCCCGCTCGATTTCGATCCTTCCGACTGAGCCGGCGCCCTACTTCAGCGCGGCGAGCTTGCCGAGGTCGATCGCCTTCACGCCCGACTCGAGGGTCGCGAGGTCCACGCCGTGGCCCGTCGCGGAAACGACGAAGCGCTTGCCGAGCACGATCGTGTACTCGCTGCGCTTGCCGTCCTTGTCGACGACCTCGTGCACCAGCCGGTCGCCGTCGGAGCGCGTGACCTCGCGGCGGTGGCTGTCCTCGTGCTCGCCCTGCACGCCCATCCACGCGGCGAGGCCCATCAGGCCCGCGGCGCCGCCGGTGTCGGTCACCTCGAGGTCGACGCTCTTCTTGCCGTCCGCGTCGCGGTAGGTCGCGGCGGCTTTCGCCACCATGAAGCCCTTCACGCCGCTGCGATCGGTGCGCAGGTCCGCGCGCGGCAGCCCCGCGAACGCCTCGGGCACGAGCGGCTTGAGCTCGGCGAGCTGCACCGGCTCCACCCCCTTGCCGCCGGAGAGCGCGGTGCCGAGCGCGCCGAGCGCCGCTTCCATCTGCTTGTTCGGATCGCCGCTCTTCCGCGCCTCCTCGACGCGCTGGTTCGCTTCTTCCATCTTGCGGTTGAAGTCGTCGAGCTTGCCCATCGGGCTCGCGCGATCGAACGTCACCCCGGCGCCCGCGCCCGGCGCGATCATGCCGGGCATGCCCGCGCTCACCACGAGCCCGCCGATCGCGCTGATCACCACCGAGAGCACGATGCCGGCGATCACCACCACCGCGGTGTAGCCCGCCGCCTTCTCCGCGGGCGCGCGCATCAGCGGCACCAGGCCGAGGTAGAGGAGGTAGATCGCGTAGATCGCCGCGAGCAGCACCAGGATGCCGAGCATCGGCAGGATCGTGACGATGCTCGCCACCCACACCGGCGTGTAGGCGTAGACCGCCACCTTGAGCGCACGCGAAAGGCTCTTCTCCGCGCCGAAGGTCGGTGCGAGCGCATCGATGATGAACGCGAGCACGTACACCACCACGATGGCCATCACCAGGTGGTAGACGGCCGAGGCGAAGCCCCACGCGATCGGCATGCGCACGCTTCCGAACATGCCCACCGTCATGCCGACGAGGCTCATGCCGATGAAGCCGGCGATCGCGGCGACCGCCGCGAGCGGCAGCACGTAGCCCACGATCACCTGCGAATCCGGAGTGGTCTCGGCCGCGACCGCCTGCCATTCGGCCTTCGGCGAGAGGATGATGTTCTTCGCGCGTTCGACGAGCTTCATGGATGCTCCCTGGGTGTTTTTTGGAATGCGCGCATCTTAGCGGGAGAGGGTCGGAATCGCCACGGTGCATTCAGCCTCTCCCGGCCCGCTCCCAGGGCAGAGGGAGAGCTTCACCGAATGCGATAATCCCGTGATGACCCCCGCCGACCACGACATCGTCGAGGTGCGCGCCCTGCGCTTCGCCTTCGGCCGGCGCTCCGTGCTGCGCGTGGTGACGCTCTCCATCCGGCGCGGCGGCATCTCCGAGATCCTCGGCGTGATAGTATCGGGAAAGACCAAGGTACT
>JAICTR010000113.1 GCA_025936275.1 Burkholderiales bacterium | reverse complement strand
TTCCGCCAGGGCGCGCACCAGTTCGACATCCTGCGATTGCTGTGCGGCGGACGCGCGCGCAGTGTGCGGGCGAAGACCTTCGACCTCGATCCCGCACGCTCCACCATCGGCGCGCACGTCGCGTTCGTCGATTTCGCGGACGGTGCGGCGGCGACCGCGGCCTACAGCGGCTACGGCAACCTGCCCGGCGCCGAGCTCACGTTCGGCATCGGCGAGTGGGGCTTCCCGCAGGATGCGGCGAAACCCCGCGCAATGCCGACCACGCCCGCGACGCCCGAAGAGGAGCTGCGCGCGAAGGCCGAGCGTGCGAAGAACGCCATCCCGGCGAGCGCGCCGCATCCGCCGTTCTTCGGCCTCACGCTCCTCGCCTGCGAGCGCGGCGGCATCCGCCAGACGCCCGAAGGGCTCGCCATCCACACGCGCGACGGCGTCACCACGGTGCCGGTTCCGGTCGATCGCTCGCCGCGCGACCTGCTGCTGGACGAGCTGAACGATGCCATCGCGGGCGTGCGTGCGCCGGTGCACGACGGGCGTTGGGCGCTCGCCACGCTCGAGCTTTGCATCGCCGCGCTCGAATCCTCGCGCCTCGGGCGCGAGGTCGAGCTCGAGCACCAGGTGCCGTTGCCGCGCCGCGTGCTGGAAGGATTGCGATGACGACCTACATCGGCCGACCGGGCGACGAGTCCGCGGAGCTGCAATCGCTGGTGGTGCGCGAGAAGCGCACCATCGCGCGCGACATCGCGCAGTTCGTGCTGGTGCATCCCGAAGGCGCGGAATTGCCGCCGTTCACCGCGGGCTCGCACCTCGTGGTCGTCACGCCCGGCGGCCTGCCGCGCCGCTACTCGCTCTGCAACTCGCCCTCGGAGCGCGACCGTTACGTGATCGCGGTGAAGCGCGAGCCCGACGGCGAGGGCGGTTCGGCGAGCATGGTGGATGCGGCGCGCGCCGGCATGCGACTCGAGGTCTCGCTGCCCTTCAACTATTTTCCGCTCGCGGAGGAGGCGTCCTCGCATCTGCTCATCGCGGGGGGCATCGGCATCACGCCGATCCTCGCCATGGCGCGCACGCTCGCCGAGCGCGGCGCCGACTTCCGCCTCGAGTACTGCACGCGCACCTCGGAGCACACGGCGTTCCTCGATGTGCTTTCGCAGCCGGAATGGAAGCACCGCGTGCGCATCCTCCACGACGGCGGCGATCCCCCGGCGATCCTTCCCTTCGCTTCGATGCTCGCGCGGCGCGAAGGCGAGGCGCATCTCTACTGCTGCGGCCCGCGCGGGCTGATGAACGCGGTGCGCAAGGCCGCGACCGAGGGCGGCTGGCCGGCGACGGCGCTGCACTTCGAGGACTTCGGCACCAGCGACTTCGATGCCGCCGAGGCGTTGGGCGAGGGCGAGTTCGTGGTGCGCCTCGCGCGCTCCGGCTGCGACGTGACGGTGCCCGCGGGCGTGAGCATCCTCGAAGCGTTGCGCAACGCCGGGGTCGAGGTGCCGAGCTCCTGCGAGAGCGGCACCTGCGGCACCTGCCGCACGCGTCTCATCGAGGGCACGCCCGACCACCGCGATTACGTGCTCGACGAGGACGAGCAGCAGTCGAGCATCATGATCTGCGTCTCGCGCGCCAAGTCGCCGCGCCTGGTGCTCGATCTCTAAAGGTCTCCCTTCCCCTTGGGGGAGGGCCGGGGAGAGGGTCCCGCTAGCCCGCGCCCTCGCGCCGCGTGAGCGCATAGCACTCGCACGCCACCTTCGCGAGGCCGTCCGCGTTGGTCACTTGAATCCAGCCGCGGCGATAGGCGACGAAGCCCACCGCGCGGAAGCGCGCCAGGCACTCCGCCACGCGCGGGCGCGTCGCCGCGACCATCTCGCTCAATAGCTGCTGCGTCACCGGGAAGCGGTCGGAACGCGCGCGGTCGCGCGCCGTGAGGAGCCAGCGCGCGAGCCGCTGCTCGACGGAGTGATACGCGTTGCAGAGCGAGTTCTGCTGCGCGAGGCGATACACGTATCCGACGTAGCCGCGCACCGCGTCGCGCAATTCCACGACCTGGTCGAGCCGCTCGCGGAAGGCATCGGCCCCGAGCCGCCACGCCTCGCCGGGCACCTGCACCATCGCGGACTGGTTGGGCGCGCCGCCGATCACCACGTGCAGCCCCACCATGCCCTCATTGCCGGCGGTGCTCGTCTCCGCGGACTGGCCCGACTCGAGGCTCAGCAGGAACGTGCAGACGCAGGTGGTGGGGAAATAGACATCGGTGAGCGGCTTTCCGGGGGCGAAGAGGACCTGGCCACGCGGGAGGTCAATGCGCTCGGCATCGGCGAGGAGGCGGGCGCGCAACGGCGAAGGGACCGCATCGAGCAGCTCGTTTCCCGCGGTGTCGTCGGCATCGATACCGCCCTTGGCTGCGGGGGCAACCGACATCCGTTCCTTGGCCGGCGATGCGCCGCATTGATTAACAGCGGCAACTGTAACGTCTCGACAGCTTCGCGACAAGTTTCATGTCGCGCGCCCTCAAGCCGCGGCCGCCTCCGCGCGCTCGTCGTTCGATGCGTTGGGCGCGACATTCGCCGCCTCGTGGTCGAGCAGCCGGCGGCGCAAGAGCGCCACGTGCGGCCCGATGCCCACCGAGTGCAGCAGCTCCGCGTGCAGCTCGGCGATGTTGGCGAGGATGATGCGCTTGCCCTGCATGCCGTAGGTGCGGAAGAGCGCGCAGAGCGTGGGCGCGAACGCGAAGTCGATCCGCTCCACGCGCGAGAAGTCGATCGCGACGGTCTTGCGCGACTTCGCGCTTTCGACCAGGTCCTTCAGATCCTCCATCGAGGCGAGGATTCCCGCGAGCCGCGCGGTGCCGGGCGCTTCCACGGCCGCCGCATAGCCCCAACGGGGTGCGCTCACGGCGCCGAAGCTCTCGCGGTAGCGCACCGCGAGCCGGTCGAACTCGTCGCGCTCGCCGAGCAGGTGGCACGCCTCGAAGAGCATGGTCCAGGCCTTCGGTCCCGCCGCGGCATCGAGGTGCTCGCACTCGCGCCGCAGCATCTGCAGGGCGGGATGGCGGAAGCCCGCGGCGAACAGCACCGCCGCTTCCGCGCTCGTCTCGAATCGCTCGCTGTAGCACTGGGTGTCGCCGTTCCGGTCCATCGAAGTCGATCTCATGAAGTTTTTCGATGCACGGATTGTGGGCGCGCGACCGCGGCCGTCCCATCGGGCGTTTCCCGAGGGCCCCCCTCGAAAGACCCGAAGCCGCGGCGGCTCAGCCCGCGGCGCGCAGCACGCGCGGCACGGCGCTTGCGGGAAGCGGGCGCGAGAAGAGGTAGCCCTGGCAGGCGATGCCGGGGAAGCGCGAGAGCCATTCCGCCTGCTCGGCGCTCTCGACGCCCTCGGCGGTGACATCGAGCGAAAGCGCCTCGGCGAGCGCCATCACCGCCTTCACCACGCCGGCGCGCCGCGGGTCGGCGGGCACGCCCGCGATGAGCGTCTTGTCCATCTTCAGCTGGTGCACCGAGAACTGCGCGAGCTGGCCGAGCGAGGAGTAGCCGGCGCCGAAGTCGTCCATCACCAGCTTGAAACCCGCCGCGGCGAGCGCCTCGAGGCGCGTGCGCATGCGCGAGAAGTCGCGCACGATCGCGCCCTCGGTCACCTCGAGGTCGATCCACGCCGTCTCGCATCCCGCCTCGTGCACCACGCGCTGCGCGATCTGCTCGAAGCCCGAGAGGCTCAACTGCACCGGGGAGACGTTCACCGCCACGCGCACCGGAAGGCCCAGGCTCTCGCGCCAGGCGGCGAGCTGCAGGCACGCCTCGCGCAGTACCCATTCGCCCACGGTGCGGATGAGCCCGCTTTCCTCGAGCAGCGGCACGAAGCGCTCCGGGCTCACGCGGCCGAGCGCGGGGCTGGTCCAGCGCAGCAGCGCCTCGAGCTTCAACGTCGGCACGCCCGAGGTGGCGTGCAGCGCCTGGTATTCGAGCGACATCTGGCCGCGCAGCGCCGCTTCCTCGAGGAGGCTCCGCATCTCCCAGTCGGCGACCGCATGATCGTCGCGCACGCGCGAGACGCGCTCGATCGCGCCCGGCCCGCCCGCCATCGCGCGCTCCAGCGCCCGCGTGGCGCGCTCCAGCAGCGCCGCCGGCTCGACGCCCGCCTCGATCGCGCAGACGCCCGCGTTGGCCGGCGAATAGAGCAGCGCCTCGCCGAGCGCGATGGGACGCGAGATCGCGGCCACCGCGCGCTCGGCGAAGCCCTCGGTCGCATCCTGGCGATCGCACACCAGCGCGTACGTGCCCGGCTCCATTTCGGCGAGGAGCTCCCCGGGCGAGACCAGCTCGGCCAACCGCTCGCGGACACTCTCGAGGATGCGCGCGACGCCCGCCTCGCCGACCATGTCGCGCACCGAGGCGAGCTTGCGAAGGCGGAGCAGCACGAGCGTCGCGTCGCCGACGCGCCCCGCGTCGATGCGTTCGCGCAAATGCGCGAGCACCGCCGCGCGTCCCGAGGGCGGATGGGGAGCCGCGCCGCGCGCCGCGCTCACCGCTCGACGTGGATCAGGCCGTTGCGGATCGCGTAGACCACGAGCCCCGGCACGTCGCGGATGCCGACGCGCTCCATGATCGCGGCGCGGTGCGTCTCGACGGTCTTCACGCTCACGTCGAGCACGAAGGCGATCTCCTTGGTGCTCTTGCCTTCGGCGATCATCTGCAGGATCTCGCGCTGGCGCGCGCTCAGCGTGTCGAGCGAGGAGCGGCGCGGCTCGCCGTCGGCGGCCTCGCGCATGCCGGCGACCACGTGGCGCGACACGCGTGGGCTCAGGTACACCTCGTCGCGCATCACCGCCTGCACCGCCATCGCGAGCTCGAGGGGCGCGGCGTCCTTCACGAGGTAGCCGTTGGCGCCCGACTTGATCGCGCGGCGCACGAACTCCTCGCTCGAATGCATGGAGAGGATCAGCACGCGCGTCGCGGGGCACGCGGCCTTCACCTGCGACGCCGCGTCGATGCCGTTCAGCTCCTGCATGGTGATGTCGAGGATCGCGAGGTCGGGCTTGTGCTCCTTGCAGAGCGCGAGCGCGTCGCGGCCGTTCTCCGCCTCGGCCACCACCGCCACGCCCTCGATCGCCTGCAGCAGCGCGCGGATCCCGGCGCGCACCAGCGCGTGGTCGTCGGCCAGCACGATGCGCACCGTCATGCTTCCTCCTCCTGCACCGCGGCGACCGGGCTCGCGGCCGCGTCGAGCGGAAACACCGCGGAGACGCGCGTGCCCAGGCCCTTGCGCGAGCGGACCTTGAGGCGCCCGCCGGCGAGCTCGGCGCGCTCCGCCATGCCGGCGAGGCCGAGGCTTGCGCCGCGCGCGGGACGCGCCTCGTCCATGTCGACGCCGGCGCCATCGTCGCGCACCACGAGCTGCAGCAGGCGATCGCCCGCCTCGAGGTCGACCGCGATGCGCTTGCCGCCCGCGTGCTTCGTCGCGTTGTTGATCGCTTCCTGCGCGATGCGGAAGCAGGCGCTTTCCACCGCCACCGGGAGCCGCGCCGCGCCGAGGCGCACGCGGCAATCGATCGCGATGCCGGAGAGCGCCGCCTGCTGGCGCGCGAGCTCCACGAGCGCGCTCTCGAGCCCGAACTGCTCGAGCTGCGGCGGGCGCAGCGAGTAGGCGAGGCCGCGGATGCGCTCCAGAACGTCCTCGGTGATGCCGATGCACTCCGCGACCTGCGGCGCGTCGGCCGCCGTCGCGCGCTCGCGCAGCCGGAAGAGCGCCATCTTCAGCGCCGCGAGCGACTGCCCGAAGTCGTCGTGCAGCTCGAGGGCGATGGCGCGCCGCTCCTCCTCCTGCACCGCGAGGATGCGCCGCGAGAGCTCCCGCAGGCGGCGGTTCGCGTCGTGCAGCGCGAGGTGCGAGAGCATGCGCGGCGTGATGTCCTCGATCGACACGACGCCGCCGCGTTCTGCGTCGGCGAGCGGCACCGCGCGCAGGGCGAACCAGCGCGAGCGCTCGCCGGGCGCCGGATACTCGATCGCGAAGGAGGGCTCGCGCCGCTCGATCACCGCCTGGATGCCGCGCCGCACGTCGACCGCGAGCGAGCCGACCTCGGCCGCCTGCGAATCGATGAGCTCGAGGAAGTTGGTGCCGAGCGCGGAAGGCGCGCCGCGGCGCAGCTTGCACGCCTCGTCCCAGGCGCGGTTCGCGGCGAGGATGCAGCCCGCCTCGTCGAGGAGCGCGACCTGCATCGCGAGCGAATCGAGGAGGCTGCGGTTGAGGAGGTCGGCGCGGCGCAGCGCCGAGGCGGCGGCACCCCGCTCCCGGCGCAGCGACACGCGCTCCATCGCCGCCTCGATCGCGAGGTGCAGGCGGCCCAGGCGGCCCTTGAGCAGGTAATCGTCGGCGCCCTGGCGCATCGCTTCCACCGCCGCGTCCTCGCCGATCAGGCGCGAGACGACGATGAACGGCACGTCGAGCGCGCGCTCCTCGCGCACGATGCGCAGTGCCCGCTCCATCGCGAAGCGCGGCAGGTGGTAATCGCAGAGGATCACCTGCGCGGGCTCCTCGTCGAGGCGCGCGAGGAATTCCTCCTCGGTCTCGACGCGCACCAGCGCGGCCTCGAACGGCGCATCGCGCAGCGAGAAGCCGATCAGCTCGGCGTCGTCCTCGGAATCCTCGATGAGGAGGATGCGATAGCGCGGTCGCGAGCCCGGCTGGTTCGTCATGGCGATGGCACCGCGGATGGCGCGGCCGGGGCGGCCGCACCGCCATCTTAATCGCGGCGCCGCGCGGACTTGTGTTCCGCAGGGAACAGACAGGCCCATTGGCGTCCGTTAAAACGATTCGTTAGATCGATCCGGCGCATCCCGGACCCCCGTCGATGAACGCACCCGGCCCGCATCCGAACGATCCCGCCGTGCTCCTCACCTTCCGCCTCGGAGAGGAACGGCATGCGCTGGCGATCGAGGCGGTGGAGCGCGCGATCCCCGCGGCGGCGATCACGCCGCTGCCCGCGGCACCGCGCCCGGTGCTCGGGCTCATCGATTTGGCCGGCGAGCTCGTGCCGGTGCTGAGCGTGCGTCGCCGCCTCGGCCTCGCCGACCTCCCGCTCTCGCCGGACCATCACTTCCTCCTTGCGCACATGGGGCGCCGCCGCGTGCTCCTCGCGGTGGACGAGGTGCAGGCGGTGGTCGAGCGTGCGTGGGTTCCCCCGCCGGAAGACGTCGGCTTCGCCGGGTTGCGCGGCGTCGCGCGCCTGGACGATGGCCTCGTCCTCATCCACGACCTCGAGGCGTTCTTCGCGCCCGGGGAGTGGCGCGCGGTCGACGATGCGCTCGCCAACGCACGGGGCGCGGCATGAGCGCGATCCCGCGGGACGCATGGGATCGCTTCGGTGAGCGCCTCGGCGAGCGCCTCGGCCTGGGCTTTCCCCCGCAACGCATGGGCGAGCTGCGCCGCACGCTGGCGCGCGGCGCCGCGGCGCTCGGCTTCGAGGATGTCGATGAATGCGCCTCGCGCCTCGCGGTCGAGCCCTGGGATCGCGCGCGCATGGACGCGCTCGCGTCGCTCTTCACGGTGGGCGAGACCTACTTCTTCCGCGATCCCGCGCTCTTCGAGGCGCTGGCAGGAAGCGTGCTGCCGGCGCTCGTGCGCGGCGCCGCGCGCGTGGGCCGGCCGATGCGCATCTGGAGCGCCGGCTGCTGCACCGGCGAGGAGGCCTACTCGCTCGCGATCGTCGCGAGCCAGGTGCTGGCGCGCTTCCCCGGCGCGTCGGTGTCGATCCGCGCGACCGACGTCAACGCGCGCTTCCTCGAGGGCGCCGCCGCGGCGAGCTACGGCAACTGGTCGTTTCGCGGCATGTCCGGGGATTGCCTCGCGCGCCATTTCGTGCGGCTCGAAGACGGGCGGCATGCGCCGCGTCCCGAGATCCGCTCGCTCGTGCAGTTCGCGTGGGACAACCTCGTGGAAGAAAGCAACGCGGCATCGGCGGCGAAGCTCGACCTCATCGTGTGCCGCAACGTGCTCATGTA
>JAICTR010000107.1 GCA_025936275.1 Burkholderiales bacterium | reverse complement strand
TTCCGCGCTCTCGCGCCTCGATCGCAAGACGCGCAACATCCTCACGGTGGAAGACCCGGTCGAGTACGAGCTCGACGGCGTCGGCCAGACGCAGGTGAACCCGCGCATCGAGATGACCTTCGCGCGGGCGCTGCGCGCGATCCTGCGCCAGGACCCCGACGTGGTGATGATCGGCGAGATCCGCGACCTCGAGACCGCGCAGATCGCGGTGCAGGCCTCGCTCACCGGCCACCTGGTGCTCGCGACGCTGCATACCAACGATGCGCCGGGTGCCGTGACGCGGCTTCTCGACATGGGGATCGAGCCTTACCTCCTGGCTTCGACGCTGAACGGCGTGCTCGCGCAGCGCCTGGTGCGCCGCCTGTGCGTCGAATGCCGCGCGCCCTACGAGCCCGAAGCGCCGGAGCGTTCCCTCCTCGGTTCGCAAGCGCCGGAGCGGCTGTATCGCGCGGTCGGCTGTGGCGCCTGCAACTTCACCGGCTACCGCGGCCGCACGGGAATCTACGAGCTGATGCCGGTCGACGACGACATGCGCAAGCTGGTGCACGACCAGGCCGCGGAGCGCTTGCTGCGCGAGCACGCGGTCGCGGGCGGCATGGTGCGCCTGCGCGAGGACGGCCTGCGCTGGGTGCGCGAGGGCGCGACGTCGCTCGACGAAGTCCAACGCGTGACGCGAACATGAATGCGAACCACAGATGAACACGGATGAACACAGATAGGCCTTGCCCGGGATCGGCGGCGTCGCCCTCACGCGACGCTCATCTGTGTTCATCCGTGTCCATCCGTGGTTCCATGCATTGAGCCATGCCGGGATTCAGGTACCAGGCCTACAACCTCGACGGCAAGCTGCAGAAGGGCGTGCTCGAGGCGGATAGCGCGCGCCAGGCGCGCGCGGCGCTGCGCGACCAGGGGCTCACGCCGTGGCGCGTGGACGTCATCGCGGCGAACGATGCCGCGGCCGGCACGCGCATGCGCTCCGCGGCGCTTTCCTCGACGCAGGTGGCGCAGCTCACGCGCGGGCTCGCCTCGCTCCTCGAGGCGGGGCTCACCGTCGAGCAGGCGTTCAACGCGCTGATCGAGCAGGCGGAAAACGAGCGCCTGCGCCAGGTGCTCGCGGCGCTGCGCGGCGAAGTGCTCGCCGGGAACACCGTGGCGCGCGCGCTCTCCACGTTTCCCGGCGCGTTTCCGGAGCTCCATCGCACGCTGGTCGCCGCGGGCGAGGCTTCAGGGCAGCTTCCGCGCGTGCTCGCGCGCCTCGCCGATTACCTCGAGGAACGCCAGCAGCTGCGCGCGCGGCTTTCGCTGGCGCTGATCTACCCGGCGATCGTGCTCGGGGTCGCCATCTGCGTCGTGGGCGCCCTCCTGGTGTACGTGCTGCCGCAGGTGGTGCAGGTGTTCGAGCACGCGCACCAGAGGCTGCCGATCCTCACGCGCGCGCTGATCGCGTTCTCGGGGTTCCTGCGCGCGACGTGGGTGGGCTGGATCGCGCTCTTCGTGGCGCTCGCGCTGGCGCTCCGCTGGTCGATGCGCCGTGCCGAAACGCGCGCGCGCATCCATCGCATCGCATGGCGACTGCCGGCCGCGGGCGCGCTGCTGCGCCACCTCGATGCCGCGCGCCTCGCCGCCACGCTCTCGATCCTCGTCGGCAGCGGCGTGCCGATCCTCGCCGCGCTCGAGGCGGGCGGCGGCGTGATGACGCTGGTGCCGATGCGCGACGCGCTCGCTTCCGCCGCGCGCGGCGTGCGCGAAGGCATGCCGCTCGCGCGCGCGCTCGGCGCGACCGGCGCCTTCCCGCCGGTGATGGTGCACCTCATCGCGAGCGGCGAGACCAGCGGGCGCCTCGACGAGGCGCTCGAGCGCGCCGCGCGCCAGCAGCAGAACGACATCGCGACGCGCCTCGCCGCGTTCGCCGCGCTCTTCGAGCCGATGATGATCCTCGCCATGGGCGGGCTCGTGCTGGGCATCGTGATCGCGATCCTTCTACCGATCTTCCAGATAAATAGTTTGATAGGGAAATAATGGCTGATATCGGGAACGGCGTAGCACCGGACGACGAGTCGCCGGTGAACGCCATCGAGCAGCAAATCGGGGACTGTCCCCATTTTCTCTTAGGCGGAACGGCCGTTCGCCCTTACGGAAAAAGGGGACTGTCCCCTTTTGGGTTCACGCTGATCGAGGTGCTGGTGGTGGTGGCGATCCTCGCGATCCTGGCGGCGATCGTGGTGCCCCGCATCATGGACCGGCCGGATGAGGCGAAGCGCGTGGCGGCGAAGGCCGACATCGGCGCGATCGTGCAGTCGCTCAAGCTCTATCGGCTCGACAACGGCTTCTACCCGAGCACCGACCAGGGGCTCGCCGCGCTCGTGCAGCGGCCCACCACGCCGCCGGTGCCCAACAACTGGAAGCAGGGCGGCTACCTCGAGCGCCTGCCGCGCGACCCGTGGGGCGGCGACTACCAGTACCTGAGCCCCGGCGTGCACGGCGAGATCGATGTCTTCAGCCTCGGCGCGGATCGCGCGCCGGGCGGTGAAGGCAGCGGGGCGGACATTGGGAATTGGGAATAGACCTCGTCGCGAACGCGCCGTCGGCTTCACGCTGGTCGAGGTGCTGGTCGTCGTCGCGATCATGGGGGTCGTGGTGGCACTCGCCGCGGTGAACCTCTTCCCCGGCGACATCGAGGTGGGACGGCGCGAATCGGGGCGCCTCGCCCTCGCGCTCGAGCGCACGCGCGATGCGGCGTGGTTCGGCGGCCGCCCCACCGCGATCACCTTCGACGCGAACCGCATGAAGGCGTGGCGCTTCGCCGCGAACAAGTGGCAGGAGACCGCCGACCGCGACGAGCCGCTCGATGCGATGCGCGTCACCGGCGTGTATGTCGACGGCCAACCGCTGCCCGCCGGCGAACGGCTGGTGTTCCTGCCCGACGGCATCGGCATCCCGTTTCGCGTGGCGCTCGAGGTGCGCGGGCTGCCGTGGGCGATCGAGGGCGATGCGGCGGGCGCCGTCGCGGTGAGCGAGCCTTGAAGCAAGCGCGCGGCTTCACGCTGATCGAGATCCTGGTCGCGGTGGCGATCCTCGCGGTCGCGCTCGCCGCCACCACGCGTGCGGCGGGCATCGCGACCGACGGCGCGCACGAGACGCGCCAGCGCCTGCTCGCGACCTGGGCCGCCGAGAACCGCATCGCCGAGCTGCGCGCGCGGCGCGTGTTTCCTTCCGCCGGCACGTCGAGCTTCTCCACCGAGGAAGGCGGCCTCGCGCTCGCCGTCGAGGAGACGGTGAGCGAGACGCCCAATCCGACGCTGCGGCGCGTCGATGTCGCGGTGGCCGAAGCCGCCGATCGCTCGCGCGTGCTGGCGCGGCTCACGGGTTATGTCGCGAGATAGCGGTGATGGGCCCCCGCGTTCGCGAGGGCGACGACGCTCCGGCGAACGCGTCGTCGGCTTCACGCTGGTGGAGCTGCTGGTCGCGCTCGCGATCTTCGCGATCCTCAGCGGCTTCGCCTACCGCTCGCTCACCGCGCTCCTCGAGAGCCGCGAGGCGCTCGCGAAGGAATCGCGCAAGTGGCGCGACGCCTCGCTCTTCGTGGGCCGCGTCGAGCGCGATCTTTCGGCGGTCCTCGCGCGCCCCGCGATCGGCCCCTCGGGAACCGAGCTCGCCGCGGTCTCCTCCTCGCTCGGCATGGTGCAGGCGGGCGACGGACTCGCGCTCACGCGCTCGGGAAGCCCGCTGCAGCAAAGCGTCCTTTCCGCGCCGCAGCGCGTCGCCTATCGCCTCGCCGGAGACCGCATCGAGCGCCTCGCCTGGGCGGGCGTCGATGCCGCGCCGCGCGAGGAGCCCGCGGTGGTGACGGTGCTCGCGCCGGTGCGCGCCCTCTCCTTCCGCTTCCTCGATCCGCGCAGCAACGAGTGGCGCACCGTGTGGCCCGGAGGAAGCGAGCTCTTGCCCGCCGCGGTGGAGATGACCGTGGAGCTCGCGAGCGGCGAGCGCATCGTGCGGCTCGTCGACCTCGCGAGGATGCAATGAGGCGCGCGCGCGAATCGGGCGTGGCCGCGATCACCGCGGTGCTGATCGTGGCGGTCGCGGCCTCGGCCGCGGCGATGATGCTCGCGCAGCAATCGGCGACCCTCGACCAGGCGCTGTTGGTCGCCGCGCGCGCGCAGGCCGACGAGTACGCGCAGGCGGGCGTCGACTGGGCGCGCGGCGTGCTCGCCGAGGACGCGCGCACCGGGGGCGCCGTCGATTCGCTCGCCGAAGGCTGGGCGCAGCCCATCGCCGCGCTGCCGGTCGAGCGCGCGGTGGTCTCGGGCGCCATCGACGACGAGCAGGGCAAGCTCAACCTGAACAACCTCGTCGTGGGAAACCATCGCAGCGAGGAGGACGTGGCGATCTTCGGGCGGCTCCTCGCCTCGCTCGGGCTCCCGCCGCAGCTCGCCGATGCGGTGGTCGACTGGATCGATCGCGACGGCGAGCTCACCAGCGGCGCGGGCGCCGAGGACCCCTACTACCTCGCGCTGCCGCGTCCCTATCGGGCGGCGAACCAGCCGATGGTGCAGGTCGAGGAGCTCTACCGCGTGAAGGGCTTCGATGCCGCGACGGTCGCGAAGCTGCTGCCGTACGTCACGGCGCTCCCGTCGGCGACGCGCACCCCGATCAACGCCAACACGGCGAGCGCGGAGCTCCTCGCGGCGGTGCTCCCGAAGGTGCCGCGCGCGGCCATCGAGGCGAAGGTCGCGGAGCGCGTGAAGAAACCCTTCGCGAGCGCCGCCGAAGTGTCCGACTGGGTGCGCTCCGTGGACCCGAAGGCCTCCGCGGGCGGGCTCGACGTGAAGAGCGCGTTCTTCACGGTGCGCGTGCAGGTCGCGCAGGACGAGGTCGAGCTCGGCACCGAGGCGCTCCTCGAGCGCACCCTCGCCGCCGGAAAGCCCCCGGACACTTCGGTCGTGTGGCGCCGTCCGCGATACTGAGCGCATGAGGCTCCGTCTCTTCGTCCCGCCCGCCGAGCGCCCCGATGCGTCCGCGCACTGGCCGTGGCTGCTGCTCGACGCGCGCGGCGGCGTGCTGCGCTCGGAGGCCACGCCGCTCGCCGAGGCGCCGCATGCGGACGCCGTGGAGCTGGTGCTCCCCGCCTCGCGGGTGCTCTTCGCTCGCCTGCGCCTTCCGAAAGTCGGCGGCGCGACACTGAAGGAGCTCCTGCCGTACGCGGTGGAGGATCGGCTGCTCGCCGATCCCGCGCACATCCACGCCGTGGCGGGGCCCACCGATGCGCGCGGCGAGACGCTGGTCGCGGTGATCGACCGCGAGTGGCTCGACAACGTGGTGGCGGCGCTGCGATTGGAGGGACTGCGCGCGACGAAGGCGTGGTGCGAGAGCGCGCTCCTCGCGGGCGGCGACGGCGACTGGAACCTGGTGCTCGGCCCGCGGCGGGGCCTCCTCGTCGACGATGTCGGGGCCGGCGCCGCGTTCGATCGCGGCGCGGCGCTCGAGCTGCCGCTGGCATTGCGCATCGCGCTCGACGAGGCGAGCGCGCGCGGCGCGCGGCCTCGCCTCGTGCGCGTGCACACCGAGGGCGACGCGCCGCTGCCCGACCTCGCGCGCTGGAGCGCGGAAGCCGGCGTGCCGTTCGAGCGCGGCACCACGTGGGAGACGCTCGCGCGCGGCGGTCCGGCGGCGGGCACCATCGATCTCCTGCCCGCCGACGCGGCGCACCGGCGCTTCGCCAGGCTTCACGTGCCGCGAGCGGCGCTGGTGCTGGCGGCGGCGATCGCGCTCGTGCAACTCGCGCTCGACGGTGCGCGCACGTGGTCCCTCGCACGCGAGCGCTCGGCCTTGCAATCGCAGGCAACCGCCCTTTTCCGCGGCGCGTTCCCGGAGGCGAAAGCGATCGTCGATCCGCAACTGCAGATGCAGCGCAACCTCGCGGAGCTCAGGCGCTCGCGCGGGCTCGCCGCGGGCGACGATTTCCTCGCGCAGCTCACCGCCGCGGCGCGCGCCTCGTCCGCGCCGGTGCATGAGGTCGACTACAAGAACGGGCAGCTGCAGGTGCGGCGCGGCGGCTCGTCCGCGATCGCGGAGGCGAAGCGATGAATGCGCGCGAGCTCTGGCGCCAGCGCTCCGCGGGCGAGCGCCGCACGCTCGCGATCGGCGCGGGCGCCATCGCGTTGCTGCTCTTCATCGCGTTCGCGTGGATTCCGCTCGAGCGCAGCCGCGCGCGCCTCGAACGCGAGGTGCCGCAACTGCGCGCCGCCGTGGCCGCCCTGCAGCGCGATGCCGACGAGGTGAAGAGGCTCCGCGCGATGCCCGCCGCCTCGCACGCGGACGCGGCGCCGCTCTCGACGCTCGCCGCGGGCACCGGCGTTCCGCCCGGCGCGCGCCTCAGCGTGCTCGATGCACGCCGCGTGAAGCTCGCCGCGAGCGACATGGCGTTCACCGCGCTCGTCGAGTGGCTGGCCAACGCCGCGCCCGCGCAGGGCTTGCGCGTGGAGAGCGCGCACCTCGAGGCGCTCGCCATGCCGGGACGCGTGCGCGCCGACATCACGCTCGCGCGCTGAGATGCGCGCACGCGGCTTCCTCGCCCTCGGCATCGTCGCGTACGCCGTGTTCCTCGCGGCCACCGTCCCGGCCCGCTTCGCGGTGCGCCAGCTCGCGCTTCCGCCGGGCATCGCCCTCTCGAACGTCGAGGGCACCGTCTGGCAGGGCGCCGCGCGGGCCGACGTCACCGCGAGCGGCGCCGAGGCGAAGGTCGACGTGCGCTGGCGCTTCCTTCCCGCTTCGCTCGTCTCGGGCCGCCTCGCGTTCGCCATCGAGGCGCGCGGCAAGGGACTCGATGCCCACGGCACGGTCGCGCGCTCCTTCGGGGGCTACGAGGCACGCGGCGTCGAATTGCGGGCCGATGCCGCGCAGCTCGCCGCCGTGTCGCCGCTCCTCGCGACGTGGCGGCCGCAGGGCGCGCTCACGCTCTCCGCCCCGGCGTTCGCGTGGGACGAGGGGCGCGCGCGCGGCAGTGCCCGCGCCGAATGGAAGAACGCCTCGCTTGCGTTGACCGACGTGCGCCCGCTCGGCGACTACCGCATCGAGGCGAGCGCCGAGGGCGGCCCGGCCGCATTCACCGTGACGACGCTCGAGGGCGCGCTGCGCATCGCGGGGCACGGAACCTTCGCCCCGCCCGACGCTCTCGCCTTCTCGGGCGAGGCGCGCGCGGTGGGCAATGCCGCCTCGGCGCTCGAGCCGCTGCTGAACCTGCTCGGGCCGCGCCGCGCCGATGGCGCGCGCACGCTCGAGTGGCGCAGCATCCCGCGATCCACCGCCCGTTCCCGATGACGCCGCGCTTCACCGCCGCGCGCTGGCTTCCCGGCGCGCACCTGCAGACCATTTACGGCGCGCTTCTCGCGCGTGCGCCGCGCGTGGCCTTGAAGCGCGAGCGCTGGGAAACGCCCGACGGCGATTTCGTCGATGTCGATATCCTCGAAGGCCCGCACGATGCGCCGTGGGTGCAGCTCTTCCATGGCCTCGAAGGCTCGTCGCGCTCGCCCTATGCGCGCATGCTGATGGCGCACGCGCAGCGCCGCGGCTGGCGCGGCAGCGTGATGCATTTCCGCGGCTGCAGCGGCGAGCCCAACCGCCTGCAACGCGCCTACCACTCGGGCGATTCCGACGAGGCGGACTGGGTGCTCCGGCGACTGAAGGAGCGCGCGGGCGCGGCGCCGCTCTACGCCGCGGGCGTGAGCCTGGGCGGCAACGTGCTCGCGAAGTGGCTCGGCGAGCGCGGCGAGGCGGCGCTTCGCGTCGTGGAACGCGCGGCGGTCGTCTCCGCGCCCCTCGACCTCATGGCGGGCGGCGAGGCGCTGGGCCGCGGTTTCGGCCTCGTCTACACCCGGCATTTCCTGCGCTCGCTGAAGCGCAACGCACTCGCGCGCCTCGAGCGCTTCCCCGGCCTCTTCGATGGCAAGGCGCTGCGCCGCGCGCGAACGCTTCGCGACTTCGACAACGCCGTCACCGCGCCGCTGCACGGCTTCCGCGACACCGACGACTACTGGACGCGCGCGAGCGCGAAGCCGTGGCTCGCATCGATCC
>JAICTR010000222.1 GCA_025936275.1 Burkholderiales bacterium | reverse complement strand
CCGACGAGCGGCAACAAAAGGGGCGCCAGCGGCGCCCCGGGACGGACGGGCGGCAAGGCCCCCGCGGGCCCTGCCGCGGGGGCGCCTCAGCCGGGGTGCGCGACGTTCCGCGGCAGGGGGAAGGTCACCCGCTCCTCGATCCCCTCGAGCTCGTGCACGCGCGCGACACCCATCGATTGCAGCCGCTGGATCACCTCGTGCACCAGCACCTCGGGCGCCGATGCGCCGGCGGTGAGGCCCACGCGGCGCTTGCCGGCGAGCCATTCGGGGCGCAGCTCCGCGGCGTTGTCCACGAGGTAGGCCTCGCGGCCGAGGTTGCGCGCCACCTCGCGCAGGCGGTTGGAGTTGGAGCTGTTGGGCGAGCCCACCACGATCACCACGTCGCACTGCGGCGCCATGAACTTCACCGCGTCCTGGCGGTTCTGCGTGGCGTAGCAGATGTCGTCCTTCTTCGGGCCCAGGATCGCCGGGAAGCGCGCCTTGAGCGCCGCGATCACGCGAGCGCAATCGTCGATGGAGAGCGTGGTCTGGGTGACGTAGGCGAGCTTGCCGGGATCGCGCACCTGCAGCCGCGCCACGTCCTCCTCGCTCTCGACCAGGTACATGCCGCTTTCCGATTGGCCGAGCGTGCCCTCCGCCTCGGGGTGCCCCTCGTGGCCGATCATGATCACCTCGCGCCCCTGGTCGCGCATGCGCGCGACCTCCACGTGGACCTTGGTGACGAGCGGGCAGGTGGCATCGAAGACCTTGAGGCCGCGCGACTCGGCCTCGCGCTGCACGTCGAGCGACACGCCGTGCGCGGAGAAGATCACCGTCGCGCCGGCCGGCACCTCGGAGAGCTCCTCGACGAACACCGCGCCCTTGGCGCGCAGGCCCTCGACCACGGACTTGTTGTGCACGATCTCGTGGCGCACGTAGATCGGCGCGCCGTGGCGCTCGAGCGCGCGCTCGACGATCGCGATGGCGCGGTCCACGCCGGCGCAGAAGCCGCGCGGCTTGGCGAGGAGGATCTCGGCCTCGTCCAGCGGGCCTTCGCTGCGCGGGCGCGCCTCGCTCATGCGTCTTCCCCGGGCAGCGCCCCGGGCGCCGGGCGGCGCTTTGGCCACAGGCTCTCCCAGATCAGGATGGCGACGCCGACGGTGATCGCGGAATCGGCGACGTTGAACGCCGGCCAGCTGTGATCGCCCGCATGCAGCAGCACGAAGTCCGTCACCCGCCCGAGCGTGAGCCGGTCCCAGAGGTTGCCGAGAGCGCCGCCGAGCACCAGCGCGAGCGCCGCCGCGACGATCGCCGGCCCGCGATGGCGGCGCAGCACGATCACCAGCACGATCGAGATCAGGACCGCGATGGCGGCGAAGAACCAGCGCTGCCAGCCGCCCGCGCCGGCGAGGAAGCTGAACGCGGCGCCGGTGTTGTACACGAGCACGATGCGCAGGAACGGCGTGAGGTCGTGCGGCTCGCCGGGCACGAGGATGTGCGCGAGCCATGCCTTGCTCGCGAGGTCGAGCGCGACGACCGCGGCGGAAAGCCACAGCCACTGCCACCAGCGGGGCGCGCTGCCTTCACGCATGCTCGCGAACCTCGCCGGGGCCCTCGAGGTTCGACACGCAGCGCCCGCAGATCGTCGGATGCGCCGCGTGCGAGCCCACGTCCGGCCGGTAGTGCCAGCAGCGCTCGCACTTGGAATGTGCGCTCGCCCGCACCTCGATGTTGACGATGCCCTCGCCGCTCGAGGGCCTGAGCTCCGCCTTCGAGGTGATCAGCACGAAGCGCAGGTCGTCGCCGAGCGAGCGCAGGAGCTCCAGGTCCGGGCCGCCCGCCTCGATCGTCACCTCGGCCTGCAGCGAGGAGCCGATCGCACCCGACGCGCGCGACTCTTCGAGCCGCTTCATCACCGCGGCGCGAATCTCGCGCAGGCGCTTCCAGCGCGAGGCGAGCCCGGCTTCCCCTTCCTGCTTCGGCAAAACGTCCTTCCAGGTGTGGAAGAAGATGCTGTCGTCGGTCCGGGGATGCAGCACCGCCCACGCCTCCTCGGCGGTGAAGGAGAGCATCGGCGCCATGAGGCGCAGCACCATCTGCGTCGCGTGATGCAGCGCGGACTGCGCGCTGCGCCGAGCGCGCGAGGCGGCGCCCGTGGTGTAGAGCCGGTCCTTGAGGATGTCGAGCCAGAAGCCGCCCAGGTCCTCGGAGCAGAAGTTCTGCAGGCGCTGCGCGACGAGGTGGAACTCGAACTTGCGGTAGTCCTCGAGCGCCGCGTTCGCCATCTCGCGTGTCATCGCGAGCGCGTAGCGGTCGATCTCTACCCATTCGGCGGGCGGCAGGAGGTCCTTCGCGGGATCGAAGTCGGCGGTGTTCGCGAGCAGGAAGCGCAGGGTGTTCCTCAGGCGACGGTAGCTCTCGACCACGCGCTTCAGGATCTCGTCGGAGATGAAGAGCTCGCCGGAATAATCGGTCGACGCGACCCACAGGCGGATGATCTCCGCGCCGAGCTTGTCCGTGACGCTCTGCGGCGCGATCACGTTGCCGAGCGACTTCGACATCTTGCGGCCCTGCCCGTCGACGGTGAAGCCGTGGGTGAGGAGCGCGTCGTAGGGCGCGCGCCCGTCCATCGCGCAGCCGGTGAGGAGGCTCGACTGGAACCAGCCGCGGTGCTGGTCGCTGCCTTCCAGGTACATGTTGGCCGGATACTTCGAGTCGGCGAGCTGGCGCAGCACCGTGAAATGCGTGGTGCCGGAATCGAACCACACGTCCACAGTGTCGGTGAGCTTGCGGTACTGCGCGGGATCGACGCCGAAGTCCTCGCAGGTCGCGGCGAACCAGGCCTCGATGCCGCCCAGCTCCACCCGCTTCGCCGCTTGCTCGAGCAGGGCCGCGGTATCGGGGTGCAGCTCCTCGGTCTCGCGATGCAGGAAGAAGGGCAGCGGCACGCCCCAGTAGCGCTGGCGCGAAAGCGTCCAGTCGGGGCGGTTCTGGATCATCGCCACCAGGCGCGAGCGGCCCCAAGACGGATAGAACGTGGTGTTGTTGATGGCGTGCATCGCGATCTCGCGCAACGTCCGCCCCTCGGTGCCGGGCTTGCCGACGTTCGCCGGCCGGTCCATGCCGATGAACCACTGCGTCGTCGCGCGGAAGATGATCGGCGTCTTGTGGCGCCAGCAGTGCGGGTAGCTGTGCCGCAGCGCCTCGGCGTGGAGCAGCGCGCCGTTCTTCTCGAGCGCGGCGAGGATCGGCTTCTCCGCCTCGCGTACGCCCATGCCGCCGAACTCGGGCACGTCCGCCTTGTAGCGGCCGCTGTCGTCCACCGGCTGGTCCAGGGGGAGCGAATACTTCACGCCCACCTCGAAGTCCTCGACGCCGTGCGCGGGCGCGGTGTGCACGAGGCCGGTGCCGGCCTCGAGCGTCACGTGCTCGCCGAGCACCATCGGCACCTCGCGCGGCTGCAGCGGATGGCGGAAGCGCAATCCTTCGAGCGCCACGCCCGCTGCGCGACCGAGGACCTGCTTCGCCGTGAGGCCGTAGCGCTTGAGGCACGCCTCGCGCAACTCCGCGGCGAGGATCAGCGCGCCCTTCTCGGTCGCGACCAGCTCGTAGATGAAGTCGGCGTGGGCGGCGATGGCCTGGTTGCCGGGAAGCGTCCACGGCGTGGTGGTCCAGATCACCGCGAAGGCGGGCATCGCGGAAAGATCCGCGTCGAACGCCTTCGCCACGGTGTCCGCATCGGCCGCGGGGAACGCGACGTCGATCGCGCTCGAGGTGCGGTCCTCGTATTCGACTTCGGCTTCGGCGAGTGCCGAGCCGCACTCGATGCACCAGTTGACGGGCTTGAGGCCCCGATAGAGGAGGCCGTTCTTCCACACGATGCCGAGCGCGCGGATCTCCGCCGCCTCGGTGGCGAAATCCATGGTGCGGTACGGATGCTCCCAGTCGGCGATCACGCCGAGGCGCTGGAAGTCCGCCATCTGGCGGCGGATCTGCTCCGTGGCGTACTCGCGGCACAGCGCTCGCGCCTTGTTGGGCTCGAGATTGCGCCCGTGCTTCTTCTCGATCTGGTGCTCGATCGGCAGGCCGTGGCAATCCCAACCCGGCGTGTACGGCGCATCGAAGCCGGCGAGCGTCTTCGACTTCACCACCAGGTCCTTGAGGATCTTGTTGACGGCGTGGCCCATGTGGATGTCGCCGTTGGCGTACGGTGGCCCGTCGTGCAGCACGTACTTCGGGCGCCCCTTGCAGCGGTCGCGCAGGCGCTCGTAGAGCCGCGTCTCCTGCCAGCGCGCGATCCAGCCGGGCTCGCGCTTCGCGAGGTCGCCGCGCATCGGGAACGGCGTCTCCGGAAGGTTCAGCGTGCGCTTGTAGTCGATCTTCGTGTCGTCGGGCATCGGGTTCTCAGGGCTCGGCGCGGAAATGGGCGCGCGCCGCTTCGCAGTCGCGCGCGATCTGCGCGGCAAGCTCTGCGAGCGAAGCGAAATGCGCCTCGTCGCGCAGCTTCTTCACGAACTCGATGCAGATGCGGCGCCCGTAGAGATCGCCGCTGAAATCGAAGAGGAACGCTTCGAGAGTCGCCGGGCCGCCCACCTGCACGGCCGGGTTGAATCCGAGGCTCGCCACTCCCTCGAGTCCGCGAGTTGCCACGCCATGGCATTTTACCGCAAAGATTCCCGCGAGCGCCGTGCGCGGGCGCGCGAGCCGCACGTTCGCGGTGGGAAATCCGAGCGCCTTGCCGCGCTTCGCGCCGTGCACCACGCGGCCGCAGATCGCGTACCGGCGTCCGAGGAGCCGCGCCGCCTCCGCGAAATCCGCATGCCCCAGGGCCTCGCGCACGCGCGTGCTCGAGATGCGCTCCCCCTCTTCGCACACGGCCGGCAGGACCTCCACCGTGAAGCCGAGCCGCTCGCCCGCGCGGCGCAACGTCGCCACGTCCCCGAGGCGTCCGGCGCCGTAGCGGAAGTCCTCGCCCACCAGCACGTGGCGCGCGCCGTATTCGTCGGCGAGGCGGCGCGCGAACGCCTCCGCATCGAGGCAAGCGAAGCGGCGGCCGAAGCGCTCGACGAAGGCGATCGCGATGCCGTGGCGCGCGATCTCGGCGAGGCGCTCGGCGAGGGAGGTGAGGCGCGGCGGCGCATTCGCGGGCGCAAGGACCTCGCGCGGCAGCGGCTCGAAGGTG
>JAICTR010000420.1 GCA_025936275.1 Burkholderiales bacterium | reverse complement strand
GGCTTCAATCCGTGGAGCCTCTGGGGCCTGCGCAGCACGCTCGGCCCCGGTCGCCACGAGTACCCGTGGAACGGGCGTTTCGTGTCGCTGCTGCGCGTGAAGGACTGGCTGGCGCTCCTCGGCTTCGACGTCTCGGCGGGGCGCCTCGCCGGCTACGCGCCCCCGATCGACGGCGAGCGCATGCGCCGGCGCTTCGGCTTCATGGAGCCCGCGGGCGATCGCTGGTGGGCAGTGGGCGGCGCGGTCTACATGCTGCAGGCGATCAAGCGCGTGCGCGGCATGCGCCTCATCACGCCGGCGTGGCAGGAGAAGAGCGCGCGCGAGAAGGCGCTCATCGCGGCGGCCAAGCGCCAGGGCGCGGGGCCGTCGCGCGCCGACGACGTGATCGCCGCCTCGAAGCCCGCGGCGCACCTGCGGATCGTGAAGTAGGTGATGCGCGCGCCGGCGGAAGCGAGCGCGGCCCGCGCGATCAACATCTACACCGACGGCGCGTGCAAGGGCAATCCCGGCCCCGGCGGCTGGGGCGCGGTGCTCGAGTGCGACGGCACGGAAAAGGAGATCTACGGCGGCGAGCGCGCGACCACCAACAACCGCATGGAGCTCACGGCGGTGATCGAAGCGCTCACCGCGCTGAAGCGTCCCTGCCGCGTGGTGCTGCACACCGATTCGCAATACGTGCAGAAGGGCATCACCGAGTGGCTGCGCAACTGGAAGGCGCGCGGCTGGCGCACCGCGGCGAAGGAGCCGGTGAAGAACGTCGACCTGTGGAAGAAGCTCGACGAGGCGGTGCAGGCGCACGAGATCCGCTGGGTGTGGGTGAAGGGGCATTCCGGGCACGACGGCAACGAGCGCGCCGACGCGCTCGCCAACAAGGGTGTCGCTTCGCTCCGTTAAGGCGAAAGCGCCGATGAACGCAGATAAAAGCGCGGATGAACGCCGATAAGGCGGGATAAGCGCGGATAATCCCGGACGACGGGAAGTCAAAGGGGAAGCAGGCGATGCGCAGGATCGTGCTCGACACGGAGACCACGGGCCTCGAGCCCGCGGCCGGCCATCGCATCATCGAGCTCGCGTGCCTCGAGCTCGACGGGCGTCGCGCCACCGGGCGGCATTTCCACCGCTACCTCAATCCGGAGCGCGAGATCGACGCCGCGGCGAGCCAGGTGCACGGCCTCACGCTCGAGCAGCTCGCCGACAAGCCGCGCTTCGCCGACGTGGCCGAGGAGTTCCTCGCCTTCATCGAGGGCGCCGAGCTCCTGATCCACAACGCGCCCTTCGACGTGGCGTTCCTCGATGCCGAGCTGCAGAAGCTCGGTCGCGCCGGCATCGCGCAGGTGTGCGCCGTCACCGACACGCTCGAAATGGCGCGCGACCTCCATCCCGGCAAGAAGAACTCGCTCGACGCGCTCTGCGAGCGCTACGCGGTCGACCATTCGAAGCGCACGCTGCACGGCGCGCTCCTCGATGCGCAGCTCCTCGCCGACGTCTGGCTCGCGATGACGCGCGGCCAGGAGACGCTCGACATCATGATGGAGGCGGCCGACGCGCCCGCGATGGCGCTCTCGCAGGCGCCGCGCGAGGGCCCGCTCGTGGTGCTGCGCGCGAGCGAGGCGGAGATCGCCGAGCACGCCGCGCTTTGCGAGCGCATCGAGCGCGAGAGCAAGGGAAGGTGCCTGTGGCTACACCTCGCAGCGGCCTGAGCGCGGCGCCCGAGGCGCCGCCCGCCGAGCCGCGCAAGCTCCTCGCCGCGCGCCTCGTGGGCGTGGGCGCGATCCCGCTCGCGGTCTTCTGCGCGGTCTATCTCCTCGCCTCGCGGGTGCTGGGCCTGGAGACGCCGCACGGGCAGATCTGGACGCTCTCGCTCGCGCTCGCCGGCGCGGTGGCGAGCCTCTTCCTCCTGGGCTCCTTCGCCGCGCGCGTCGTGGTGGGCGAGGTGGAGGCGGTGCGCGAGGCGGTGAGGAACGCGGTCGAGGGCGGTCCGCCGCCCGAGCTGCCGGAGCTCACCGCGCCGCTCGAGGACCTGAAGCACGAGGTGCTCGGGCTCACCGAGTCGCTGCGCGCGCAGCACGCGAAGATGCAGGAGCGCCTCGACACCGCGCGCCAGCAGATCTTCTTCCTCACCAACCACGATCCGCTCACCGGCCTTCCCAACCGCAAGTCGCTCGAGGAGCGGCTGGAAAGCGCCATCGCCACCGCGAAGAGCCACGGCGCGACGCATGCGCTCCTCTACCTCGACCTCGACTTCTTCCACCGCATCAACGATTCGTACGGCCACCTCGCGGGCGACGAGCTGCTGCGCCGCCTCGCGCCCGTGCTGCAATCGAGCCTGCGCGAAGGCGAGATGCTCGCGCGCATCGGCGGCGACGAGTTCGCGGTGCTGCTGGAGAACTGCAGCGCGGAGTTCGCCCATACGGCGGCCACCCAGCTGCGCGACGCGGTGCAGGCGTGGCAGTTCGAGTGGGAGGACAAGGCCTACCAGGTCGGCGTGAGCGTGGGCATCGTCGCGATCACCAAGCTCGCACCCAGCCTCTCGTCCGTGATGAGCGAGGCCGACACCGCGTGCTTCACCGCGAAGGAGCAGGGGCGCAACCGCGTGTTCGCCTTCCACGACACCACCACCTCCCAGTACATGCGGCAGACGAGCCGCGGGTGGTTGAAGCGCATCAACGACGCCATCGCCGAAGGC
>JAICTR010000471.1 GCA_025936275.1 Burkholderiales bacterium | reverse complement strand
GATCCTGTGCTTCGTCGGACCTCCCGGCGTGGGCAAGACCTCGCTCGGCAAGAGCATCGCCAAGGCGACGGGCCGTGCGTTCGCGCGCGTGAGCCTCGGCGGCGTCCATGACGAGGCCGAGATCCGCGGCCACCGGCGCACCTACGTCGGCGCGTTGCCGGGCAACATCATCCAGGCGATGAAGAAGGCCGGCACGCACAACACGGTGATGATGCTCGACGAGATCGACAAGCTCGGCATGGGCGGCTTCCACGGCGATCCCGCGTCGGCGCTCCTCGAGGTGCTGGATCCCGAGCAGAACTCGACCTTCCGCGACAACTACCTCGCGGTGCCGTACGACCTCTCGCACGTGATGTTCATCTGCACCGCGAACCAGCTCGACACGATTCCCGGGCCGTTGCGCGACCGCATGGAGATCATCCAGCTCCCGGGCTATACGGCGCAGGAGAAGCTGCAGATCGCGCGCCGCTACCTGGTGGCGAGGCAGCTCGAATCGGCCGGGTTGAAGCCGGAGCAGGCCGAGATCACCGACGCGGCGCTGCTCGCGATCATCCACGACTACACGCGCGAGGCGGGCGTGCGAAACCTCGAGCGCGAGATCGGGAACGTGTTCCGCCACGATGCGATGCGCATCGCGGAGGGCGAGGCGCAGCAGGTGAAGGTGGACGCGGCGGATCTTGCCGCGATCCTCGGGCCGAAGCGCTTCGAGGCGGAAGTCGCGATGCGCACGGCAACGCCCGGTGTCGCGACCGGGCTCGCGTGGACGCCGGTGGGCGGCGACATCCTCTTCATCGAGGCGGCGCGCATGCCCGGCTCCGGACGGCTCACGCTCACCGGGCAGTTGGGCGAGGTGATGAAGGAAAGCGCGCAGGCGGCGATGACGCTGGTGAAGGCGCGCTCGGCGGAGCTCGGCATCGCGCCCGAGACGCTCGAGAAATCGGACATCCACGTGCACGTGCCCGCGGGCGCGACGCCCAAGGACGGCCCGAGCGCGGGCGTGGCGATGTTCGTCGCGCTTTCCTCGCTCCTCACCGGGCGTCCGGTGCGAAGCGACGTCGCGATGACCGGCGAGATCTCGCTCCGCGGGCTGGTGCTGCCGATCGGCGGCGTGAAGGAGAAAGTGCTCGCGGCGTTGCGGGCCGGCATCAAGACCGTGATGCTGCCGGTGAGGAACCAGCGCGACCTCGAGGAGATCCCCGCGGACGCGCGCGAGCAGCTCACCTTCGTGTGGCTGGAGAACGTGGACGAGGCGATCGCCACGGCGCTCTCATGAGAAAAGGGGTCAGGTTCATTTTCGAACCTGGCCCCTTTTTGCTGCGAACCGTCCGTGCCGCAGCCGATGCCGTCTCTTTTTCCGGATCAGTACGGCCCGACCCAGCGGCGATGCATGGCGTGGCCCGCGTTCGCGGCGGTGCGCTTGCGCTCCGCGTCGTAGGCCGCGGAGATCGCGGAGCCCACGGTGCGCGCGAGCCTCGCCACGGCCTTCGCGCCGCGCACGATGAGTTCCTTCAACTGACGATCCCGCTCGGCCTGCGCCTCACGCACCAGGGCCTCGAGCTCGTCCGCATTCAGCGGCTTCACGATGTAGCTCATTGCTGCTCCTTTCGACTCGCCCGGCGCCTCGCCGGGACTCCACAGTCTCGAATATAGGGCTCATGCTGCAATGCAACAAACGATTCCTTTTCGGGCGATGGCGGAGAAAAGCTCATGCATGGGAACCCTCGGCGCGCGCTTCGGCCATTCCTCATGCAAGCCTCGCAAACAGGAGACGTCCATGACCCTCAGAAACCTCTCGCGCACCGCCTCGATCCTCGCCGCCGCCGGCCTCGCCGCGGCCGCGCTTCCCGCCTTCGCCGACGCCACGAGCGCCCATGCCTCCGCATCCTCGTCGGCTCGGGGCAAGGATGCGCAATTCTCCGAAACCATCGGTGTTGCGACGCCGCAAAAGCGCATCGTGGGCATGACGAGGGGGAGCGGCGCCGAAGCCAATCCCCAGGCCGACGACCAGCTCCTGAACCGCGTCGTCGCGGCGCTGGTGCGCGATCCCGCGATGCAGGGCGCGAACATCGAGGTGCACGTCGACGACGGCACGGTGACCCTCGACGGCAAGGCGAAGGACTCCGCGCAGGCCGACCATGCGAAGCGCGTGGCCGAGGGCCTCGCCGGCCAGGGCAAGGTGACGAGCG
>JAICTR010000381.1 GCA_025936275.1 Burkholderiales bacterium | reverse complement strand
AGCCAGCCCCTCGGCTTCTATTCGACCTCGGCCATCGTGCAGGATGCCCGCAGGCACGGCGTGGAGGTGCGGCCGGCGGACGTGATGCATAGCGAGGTGGAGAGCATGCTCGAGCCGCGACCCTCACCCCGACCCTCTGCCATTGAACCGCCCCAACAAGTCGGGGACCCCCGGGGAGAGGGAGCCCTGCAACCCGCGCTGCGCCTGGGCCTCGGGCTGGTGAAGGGGTTGAAGCAGCAGGCGGCCGAGCGCCTCGTCGCGGCGCGGCGCGAGCGTGCGTTCGATTCGATCGAGGATCTCGCGCGCCGGGCGGGGCTCGATCGTGCCGACCTCTCGGCGCTCGCCGCCGCCGACGCGCTCGCGGGTCTCGCCGGCCATCGCCGCGCGGCGCTCTGGGAAACGCTCGCGGTGGACGAGGCGACGCGGCTCGGGCTTCCCGCGGCACGCATGCCGATGCCCTCGCTCGCGGCCCCGAGCGAAGGCGACGACATCGTCGCCGATTACGCCGCGCTCGGGCTCACCCTGCGCCGCCATCCGCTCGCCTTGCTGCGCGCGCGCCTGAAGAAGCGCGGCATCCGCGATGCCGCGGGTGTGGCCGCCGCGCGCAACGGCGAGATGGTGCGCGCCGCCGGCATCGTCACCTGCCGCCAGCGGCCCGCCACGGCGAGCGGCGTGATCTTCGTGACGCTCGAGGACGAGACCGGTTACGTGAACCTCGTGGTGTGGAACGACCTCGCGGAGCGCCAGCGCCGCGAGCTCCTCGGCGCGCGGCTGCTCGAGGTGACGGGCGAGGTGCAGAAGCAGGGGCTCGTGGTGCACATCCTCGCGCGCCGCCTGGGCGACCTCACGCCGCTCCTCGGCCGCCTTTCCACCACGAGCCACGACTTCCATTAGCAGCCGGCAGCGGGCGGGCCCGAAAGGGCTGCACGGTATCATTCGAGACAATGACAACGCGAAGACCCGACCCGGCCTGAATGCCACGACCGCCCGTGCACGTTACGCCGGGGCGCGCCCCATGAAAGGGGCGCCCGCGCGCTGGCTCGCGGCGCTGTGGGTCTTCGCCTCGCTCGCCCTCGTGCCGGCGCAGTCCGCCGACGTGAGCGAGTCGAGCGTCAAGGCGGCCTTCCTCTACAAGTTCGCGGGTTACGTGGAATGGCCGAGCGCCGCGTTCGCGTCGCCCGGCGCGCCGTTCGTGATCGGCGTGATGCGCGACGACGCGGTGGCCGCGGAACTGGAGAAGCTCGCGCCCGGGCGCTCCATCGCGACGCATCCGCTCACAGTTCGGCGCCTGCGCCCGGGCGACCCGGTACGCGGCGTGCAGCTCCTCTTCATCGCGGGAGACGAGCCCGATCGCTCCCTGGTCGCGGCGGCGCAGCAGCAGGGCGCGCTGGTGGTGACCGACAGCCCGGCCGGGCTCGCCGCCGGGGCCGAGATCAACTTCGTGCTCGCCGAGGATCACGTGGGTTTCGAAGTCTCGCTCGCGGCCGCGCAGCGCGCCGGCCACCGCATCAGCTCGCGCATGCTCGCCGTCGCGCGCCGGGTGGTGCAGAGGGGCGGCTGATGCTGCGGCGCCTGCAGACCTCGATCAGCCGCAAGATCATGCTGCTCGTGCTGGTCACGACGGCTTCGGCGCTGTTGCTGAGCGCCGCGGGGCTCGTCGTCTACGACCTGCGCGCCTACGAGCGGCAATGGACCGGCGACCTCAACCTGCAGGCCGAGATCCTCGCGCGCGCGAGCGCGCCGGCGCTTTCCTTCGACGATCGTGCGACCGCCGAGAAGGACCTGCGCCTCATCCGCGTGCGCCCCGAGGTCCTCGCCGCGGCGATCTATACGGAGGAGGGGCGCCTTTTCGCCACGTACCTCAAGGAAGGCGAGCCGCCGCAGTCCTTCCCGCCGCGGCCCGAGGTTTCCGGCTACCACGTCGAAGGCGACACGGTGGTGGTCTTCCGGCGCGTGCGCGAGAACGGCGAGGCGCTCGGCACCGTGTACCTGCGTGCGCGTTACCTGCCGTGGGATCGGCTGCTCGACTACCTTGCGATCCTGGGCGTGGTGATGCTCGCGAGCCTCGCGCTCTCGAGCCTCGTCTTCGGCTGGCTGCAGCGCGGCGTCACCGCGCCGATCCTCGAGGTGGCGCACGTCGCGCGCGAGGTGATGAACCGGCGCGACTACGCGTTGCGCGCGCGGAAGTCGAGCGAGGACGAGATCGGCGAGCTGGTGGATGCGTTCAACGGCATGCTCGCGGAGCTCGGCCGGCGCGCCGACGCGCTGCGCGAGGCCGACCGGCGCAAGGACGAGTTCCTCGCCACGCTCGCCCACGAGCTGCGCAATCCGCTCGCGCCGCTGCGCAACGCCGTCGACATCCTGCGCACCGGGGGCGCGGCGCCGGAAATGCGCGACCGCGCGCTCGAGATGATGGAGCGGCAGCTGCGCCAGATGGTGCGGCTGGTGGACGATCTCCTCGACGTCTCGCGCATCACCACCGGCAAGCTCGCCGTGCGCAAGGGCACCTTCGACCTGCGCGACGCGGCGCGCGACGCCGTGGAGACGGTGCGCCCGTTCATCGACGCGCGCCGCCAGCAGCTCGAGGTCGCGCTCGACGCCGAGCCCCTCGAGGTCGACGGGGATCGCGCGCGCCTCGGGCAGGTGATCGGCAACCTGCTGCACAACGCCGCGAAGTACACCGAGCCCGGCGGGCGCATCGAGTTGAGCGCGGCGCGCGAGGGCGAGGACGCGACCGTGCGTGTGCGCGACTCCGGCATCGGCATCGACGAGCCTGCGCTCGCCGCGATCTTCGAGATGTTCGTGCAGGTCGACCGGTCGCTCACGCGCGCGCAGGCGGGGCTCGGCGTGGGGCTCACGCTCGCGCGGCGGCTGGTGGCGCTGCACGGCGGCACGATCACCGCGTACAGCGAAGGACTGGGTCGCGGAAGCGAGTTCATCGTGCGCCTGCCGTTCGCCGGCTCGGCCGCGCGGGATGAAGACCGGCCCGTGGTCGCCGCCGGCGCGCACGGGGGCGCGCGCCGCCGCATCCTGCTCGCCGACGACAACGTCGACTTCGCGGCGGGCCTCGCGGCGGAGCTCGAGCGCCAGGGCCACGAGGT
>JAICTR010000330.1 GCA_025936275.1 Burkholderiales bacterium | reverse complement strand
GGCGGGCGCGGGCGGCGTGGAAGCCTGCGCGGCGAGCGGCGCGGCGAGGAGCGCGAGGAACGCGGCGAGGAAGAGGCGCATCGCCATCAGAATGCCGCCACCAGGTTCACGAGGACCGAATACTGCGGCCCGCGCTCGCCCTCGTCGTAGAGCTCGCGCAGCCCGCGCCCCGGGAGCAGCATCGCGGCCGACGCTTCGAGCACCAGGTTCTGGCTCATGAAGGGCCGCCAGCGCAGCGCCGCGGAGATGTCCCAGCCGATCTCGCGCGCGGGCGGCGCCTGGTTGCGCAGCACGCCCAGCACCGTCGTGTCGGCGAAGCGCAGGTACGAGACGTCGGCGCTCACGCGCAGCTCCGGTTGCAGGTCCGCGTCGATGCCGCCGCCCACGAGCACCAGCCCCGGGTTCACGAAGTTCGACTGCCCCTGGTCCTTCGAGGAGCGCAGGTCCGCGAGCACGCCGTTGCGCCCCGAGAGCGTGACGCCTCCGCCGCCCACCAGCGGCACCGCCTGGCGGATCCAGAAGCTCGTCGCGGCCCCCGCGAACTGCGGGTTCTCGAGGATCGCGTCGAAGCCGGTCGCCTTGCCGTCGAACGGATCGCGATCGCCGCTCTGGAAGAGCGCATCGAGCCGCAGGCGCAGCCAATCGGCATCGCGCGAGAGCTCCGCGGCGGCGAAGCCCGCGCGGATCGATTGCGCGCGCCCCGCGATCGGATTGCGGTCGTCGTGCCCCAGCGCGGCGTAGAGCGACGTGGTGAGGTTCCAGCGGCCGAAGTGCCCGTCACCGTTGTAGCCGAGATAAGCCACCCGATAATCATGCGCGCGCGCATCGCCCAGCACCGCGGGCCGCACCAGGAACCCGTTGGCATCGTAGAAAGTGCTCGCGGCCTCGCGGTTCACGTCGAGGACCAGCGTCGCCTGCGAGGTGAAGCCCGGCACCGGGAAATCCTGGCGATAGGCATTGGCGACGAGCACGTCGTCGCCGCGCGGCGGGCGCCCCAGGTCGTTCAAGCCGGAATTGGTGTCCTTCTCGAGCCGGCGCAGCCACGCGAGGTTGTATTGCCAACGATTGTCGTCGCGCGTGCCGAAGAGGCGCACGCCCAGCGCCGAATCCTGGAAGAGGAAGCCGCGGAAGTCCGACTGGAACGGCTGGATGCCGACGCGCACCGAGTCGAAGTCGTAGCGCGCGGAGACGTCGCGCAGGTGCACGTCGGCGAACGCTTCCTGGATGCCGACATGCGCGTCGTCGCGCGTGGTGCCGCTGCGCGGATCGATCGAGAGCACGCGCCGCTCCTCGACGCGCGCGCGGTTCACGTTGAAGGCGGGCGTGAAGCGCAGCTCGTATTCGGGCGGGCGGAACGTGGTGTCGCCCTCGATCAGCGCGAGCGAGGTGATGAGCGTCTCGGTGAAGAGCGCCTGCCGCGACTGGCCGAAGACGTCGTTGGTCCCCGCGCGCCCCGGCGACTGCGGCGCGGTGGGCGTGGGGAGGCGCCGGAACTCCAGCACCGAATCGGAGACCACGCCGACGTTCACGAACCAGCGATCCGAAAGCCGGCTCGCGAGCCCCGGGAAGCGCGCGCGAAACGCGGGATCGGTCGCGATGGGCAGGTCGCCCTTGAGCACGTTCTGGTCGTACGGATCGAACCATGGATGGTGGAAGCCGAGCGCCTGCATGAGGCGCCAGCGATCGGGCACCGGCGGCATCTCGCGCGGCACGAGCGGCGCGGGCGGAGGGACCTGGCGCGGATCGATCGGCGGCGGCGTGTAGCGCTCCGGCTCGCTGGGACCCGGACGGCGGCGCTCGATCTCGCGGTCGGGACGCGGGTCGGGCGGGTATTTCTCCTCGGCGAGACTTGCGAACGGCAGCAGCGAGAGCGCGAGCAGCGCCAACGCGCGCGCGCGGCGCGCCGTCGCCTCAGAGGCCCGCGCACGCATTCTCGTCCGCCGTGTCGACGAAGGGCGCCTGCGGGCACTGCACGTAGCGCAGCCGCACGTCGCGCGGCGTGAGCTGGTCCGCGCGCATCGCGGCGGGCGCATTGCCGAGCGCGCCGCCGAGCGCGCGTTGCGCGTTCGCGAGCGCGAGGAACGCGACCATGTCGTCCTGGTCGACGCCATCGCCCGAGACGCCGATGCCGCCCACGAGCCGTGTGCCGCGATAGATCGGCAGGCCGCCGGGGAAGATCTGCAGGCCGTTCGCGAGCGGCGCGAAACCGTCGTCGCCCGCTCCGGGCGCGACCGCGCGGCTCGCGCATCCGCGCGACGCATCGCCGAGGATCGCCTTGACGAGCTGGTTGTAGTCGAGATCGAGCTGCAGGCCCACGTTGAACGGGCTCCAGCGCTCGATCGGCGTCGAGAATGGCCCCGGCGCCGTGCCGTCGATGCCGTCGGGAAAGAACGGCCGATGCAGGTTGCCGATGGCGCGCGAGCTCCACGCCACGCGGCCGGTGAACGCGTCCGCGCCGAGAAATTCACGCGCATCGTCGAGGTAGCGAGCGAGGGAAACCTCGGGCGGTCCCGCGAGCTCGTGGGCGGGAAGGAAGCCCGCCATCGCAGTCGCCGCGGCGGGATGGGAGAAGAACGTCGCGGTGCGCGCCTTCTGCACCGCGACGTCGATGCCGAAGAGGGCGCCGTCGGAGGTGCGCACGAGGCCGAGCACGTTGCCCTGCAGGTCCACCACGGCGATCGTCACCTGCGCGGTCGCGCCGAGCGGGCGGCGAATCTGCGCGCGCGCGTGGCCCGCGACGGCGAGCGCCTGCGAAAGGATCGTGCGCACTTCATCGGCGGTGAGGTCCCCGGCGGCGGCGCCCGCGGCCGCGCGCGGCGGATAGCGGTTGGCGTTCGCGCCATCGACGAGGATCCATGCGCCCGCCGCGGCGAGCGCGCCGTCGTCGCGGCGGATGCCGGAGGCCGGCGTGCCATAAGCGACGCCCGCGCGGATCGAGGCGCCGGTGTAGCCCTCGACCGCGACGAGCGCGCCGGCGATGGCGTCGAGCGGCGGCGCCCTGGCCGGATCGGACCGCAGCGAAGCATCGTCGACATAGCGCAGGCCCCGTCCGGCGACGGTGATGCGCCCGGCGCGGATGTCGTCCGGCGCGGCGAAGCCGGTGCCCGCCGCGACGGCGATCGCTTCCTCGCCGTCTTCGTCGACGTCGCCGATGTCGCGATCGAACGAATAGACGCCGTCCGCCTCGATGCCGACGCCGCCCACGAGCACGCCGTCCTTGTAGAGCGGCAGGCCGCCCGGATCCGCGGCGAGGCCCAGCGGCGAGCGCTGCGGCCCGATCGTGCCCTCGCTCGCGTGGCGCGTGACATCCGAGCACGAGAGCTGCGAGAACTGCACGCCATAGAGCGGTCCCGCGGTCTCGCCCAGCTCGCCGGGATTGAAGTGCTCCTGCACGATCTGCCCCGCGGTGCGCGTGCTGAACGCGTGTCCCTGCGAGGACAGGTCGGTGCCGGTGATCGCCTTGGCGATCGCGGCGAGCGTCGCGGGCACCGTGCCTTGCGCGATGCCGTCGAGCCCGCCCGCGACGCCGAGCCCGCTGGTGATCGCGATCGTCGCCGGCGCGCCGGGCATCGAGAACACCGCGAGCACGTTGCCGGAGCGATCCACGACCGCGATGTGCGCGGGCTTGCCGCGCGCCT
>JAICTR010000029.1 GCA_025936275.1 Burkholderiales bacterium | reverse complement strand
GTCGTCGTCCATCTCGCTCGCGGGATCCACGCCGAAGGCCTTGGCGACCACCTCGCCGATCACGCCGCCGGGCGGCGAGTATTGCAGCTCCACATGCACGCGCGTGCCGTCGCCCTCGGGCTCGAAACGCACCCGCCCGCCGTTATCGACGGTCGATCCTTCCACCGAACGCCACGCGAGCTCGCGATTTTCACGCGACTGCGTGAGCTCCGAATCCCATTCCACCGGCGCGCCGGCGGGGCCGTCGACGACCCAATGCCAGCGGCCATCGCCCACCTCGCGCACTTCGCGGACGTGGGACATCCATTGCGGGAAATGCTCGAAGTCGCGCCAATACGCGTAGACGCGCTCCACCGGCGCGTCGATGCGAAGCGTGCGATCGACGCTGAAGCCCTTGCCCTTCGCGAGCGATCCCAGCTCCTCATTGGCCGCCGCGCGCGCGATGAGCGCCGCGCCGCCCAGGCACATGGCGACGCCGAGGAAGCCGCCGCGCACGTAGCCGGAGGTCGCGAGTCCCGCACCGAAAATCCCGGCGAGCGCGCGCTGCGCCGGCGACCAGCGGCTGCGCCGCCAGCCGGCCGCCCTGCGCTCGATCGCGCCGGCCGCGCGGCCCGCGTCGTTCGCCGCGCCCTCGAGCCGGCCGCGAGTCGACTGCAGCCACCGGCTCGTCTCCACGAGCATGCCGTGCGTGCGGTTCGATGCGTCGCGCACCACCCGGTCGGTGCCGCGCTGCGCCTTGCGTCCGGTCGCCTCGATGCGGTTCGCGAGGTCGTTGCGCCGCTTGCGGCCCTGCTGGGGATCGAACAGGTACATGAGCGCGGCGCCGATGCCGACGAATGCGAGTGTGCGAGCCATGGTATGTCTCCTCCGTGGAGCGAGTAGGACCGCCGCGCGGCGCGCCCGTTGCGGGGATGGTCGGGTTGGAGGCGATCAGCGGTCGCGCTCGTCCGTGAGCCCGGTGAAGGCGCCGTTGATCGGCGCCGGCGTCTGGTCCATCCGTGCGCGGGCCGCCTCAGCCTCGAGACGCGCGCGTTCGAGCTGCTCCTGCATCGCCGGGCGGGTGTCGGGCACCACGACCACGACCGGCGCGGCGGGCGGATTGGCGTTGCTCGCGGCGGGCGGTGCGGCGGGCTGCGTGCCGGAGGGCTTCACGTAGGCTTCGGGCGGCAGCGTGCGGAAGAGCGATGGATCGTCGCCCGGCTGCGGCGGAAACGGCCCGACGTTGGCGGGCGCGCCATTCGGGGCCGGCTGGGCCTGGGCGAACGCGGTCGCGGCGGCGCACAGCAGCACGGCGAGGCAAGGCAAGCGAAGCGAGCGCATGGTGGCGATCTCCTTCACCGAGGGACCCCGCGGCCCGGCAAGCGTTTCGCGCCGCGGCCGCCGCCGCACCCGCGCGGCATGGTCCGGTGCGACCATGGGTTGCGGAACCAACCGCGCCACCCGCTCATCGAGCATCAAACCCAGGAAAGCCCATGGCGACCGAGCCGATCATCCGCAGCCTGCTCGACACCGACCTCTACAAGTTCACGATGTGGCAGGTCTTCCTGCACCGCTTCCCGGCGGCGACGGGCGAGTACCGCTTCCACAACCGGGCCGCGCGCGAGATGCCGCTCGGCGCGCTCCGCCGCGAGGTCGAAGCGCAGATCGACCACTTGTGCGCCCTGCGCTTCACCGCGGAGGAGCTCGAGTACCTGCGCGGCCTGCGCTTCATCAAGGACGACTTCGTCGATTACCTCGAGCTCTTCCGCTTCCGGCGCCGCTTCATCCGCGTCGGCGCGTCGGCCGCGGGCGAGCTCGAGATCGTCGCGCGTGGGCCGCTGATGCACGTGATGTTCTTCGAGATCTTCGTGCTCGCCATCGTCTCCGAGCTGCATGCGCGCGGCTTCGATCGCGAGGCGGGTCTCGCGGAGGGACGCCGGCGCCTCGCGGCCAAGGTGGAGCGGCTGCGCGGCCTCGCGCGCGAGCCCGCCCGGCGCAACCCCTACATGTTCTTCGAGTTCGGCACGCGCCGCCGCGCCGGCCGTGCCTGGCAGGACGAGGTGGTGGCCACGTTGAAGCGCGAGGTGCCCGACGTCTTCCGCGGCACGAGCAACGTCGACCTCGCGCGCCGGCACGACGTCGTCCCGATCGGCACCATGGCCCACGAGTACCTGCAGGCGTTCCAGGGCTTCGGCTACCGCCTGCGCGACTTCCAGAAGATGGCGCTCGAGAACTGGGTGGCCGAATACCGCGGTGACCTCGGCATCGCGTTGACCGACGTGATCGGCATGGATGCGTTCCTCGCCGACTTCGATCTCTACTTCGCGAAGCTCTTCGATGGCCTGCGCCACGATTCGGGCGACCCGTTCGAATGGTCGGAGAAGGCGCTCGCGCACTACGCGAAGCTGCGCGTCGACGCGCAGACCAAGCTCCTCACGTATTCGGACGCGCTCGACTTCGAGGCCACCTTCGCGCTCTACCGCGCGTTCGCCGATCGCGCGCCGGTCGCCTTCGGCATCGGCACCCATCTCACCAACGACGTCGGACACGCGCATCCGAACATCGTGATGAAGCTCACCGAGTGCAACGGCTTCCCGGTGGCGAAGATCTCCGACGCGCCGGGCAAGGCGAGCTCGGTCGATCCCACATTCCTCGGCTACCTGCGGCAGGTGTTCGGTCTGCCGCCGGAACGTTGAGCCGAGGCGCGATGCAGGTCGGCGCTAGCCCGGCGGCAGCAGCCGGTCCGGCAGCCACAGCGAGAGCTGCGGCACGAAGATCGTGACCAGCAGCAGCGCGATGAGGATCAGCACGAACGGCAGCACCTCGCGGTAGATCGCCCCGAGCGGCACCTTGGTCGCGCCCGCGAGCACGAAGAGGTTCAGGCCCACCGGCGGGGTGATGAGCGCGATCTCGATGTTGAAGATCAGCACGATGCCGTAGTGCACCGGGTCGATGCCGAGCTTCATCGCGATGGGCGCGAGGATCGGCGTGGTCATGACGTTGAGGGCCACCGCCTCCATGAACATGCCGAGGATGAACATGATCCCGCTCACCACGATCAGGAACTCGTAGGGGCCGAGATGGAAGCGCTCGATCACGCCGAAGATCAGCTGCGGCGCGTTGAGGAACGTGAGGACCTTCGAGAGCAGCACCGCGCCGGCGATGATGGTGAAGATGTTGATCGTGGTGCGCGCGGTCTGCATCATCACCGGCCAGAGGTCCACGGCCCTGATGCTGCGGTAGAAGAAGAGCGCCACCACCGCCGAGTAGATCGCGCAGGCGGTGGAGATCTCGGTCGCGGTGAGGTTGCCGGAATAGAACCCGTAGAGCACGAAGACCGGCAGCATCAGCACCCAGAAGGCGCGGCGCAGCGCCGCGATGCGCGCCGGCCAGCTGGTGATCGTGCCGGTGTCGTCGCGCTTCCAGCCGTACTTGTGGCCGCGCCAGGCGACGAAGACCAGGAATGCCAGCACGTTGACCACGCCGGGCAGCACGCCCGCGAAGAACATGCGCCCGACCGAGACGTTCACCATCGAGGCGTAGATCAGCATCGCGATCGAGGGCGGGATGAGGATCGCCGTGGCGCCCGAGGCGGCGATGAGCGCCGCGGCGAACCCCGGCCGGTAGCCCTCGCGCACCATGCCCGCGGTGCCGATCTTGCCGATCGCCGCCGCATCGGCCGCGCTCGAGCCCTGCACGCCGGCGAAGATGCCGGTGGCGATCACGCATGCGCCGCCCATGCCGCCGCGCAGCTTCCCGACGATGGCGCGCGCGAGGTCGAAGATGCGGTCGATGAGCCCGCCCGCGGAGAGCAGCTCCGCGGCGAGCAGGAAGAACGGGATCGCGAGCAGCGTGAAGCTCTGCACGCTGCCCATCAGCACGTCGGGAATGAACGTGATCGGCGCCAGCCCCAGCCAGTAGAGCGTCGCGACCGACGCCACGATCAGCGCGAAGCCGATCGGCATGCCGATCACGATGAGGAAGAGGAGGAAAAGGAACGGCAGCGCGATCACGAGCCGGACCTCTCGGGAGGCGCGCTCGCGGTGCGCAGCCCCGGGCGCCAGACGGTCCAGATGTCCGCGAGGAGGTGCAGGATGGTGAGGCCGAGACCGATCGGCAGGATCGAGAGCAGCCCCGCCGTGGGAAAGTCCCACAGCTCCTCGTCGGTGGCGTTGATCTCCATCTGCTGGCGCACGATCTCGATCGCACCCACCAGGATCGCGCCGAGCACGAACGCGGTGATCAGGTCGGCGAGCGTTTCGGCCGCCTTCTGCCACTTGGGCGGGAAGCGGCGCAAGAACATGTCGGCCGCGACGTGCCCGCGCTCGGTGACCAGCCCCGCCATGCCGAGGAACGTGAGCCAGGCGAGGATCAGCTCGGGGAGCTTGAGGCTCCAGTCCCCCGTGGAATGCCCGAGGTTGCGCTCGACGATGGTGGTGAGCGTGATGCCGAGGGCGAAGAGCAGCAGCAGCGCCGCCACCGCGACCTCGGCCTTCGCGAGCCAGCGGAACGGGGCCGGTGCCGCCGCGCCGGCCTCCTCGACCGCGTCCATGCGGCTGGCGCTACTTGGAGTTGAGGATGGAGTCCACCGTTTCCTTGCCGAACTGCTTGCGCACCTTGTCGTAGGTGGGCGCGAGCGCCTTGCGGAACGCGGCGATCTCCTGCGGGTTCTTGGCCGGGTCGCTCACCTTGCCGCCGCCCTTCTTCACCGTGGCGATGAACTTGTCGGTCTCCTCCCAGATCGCGTCGTGGTAGCGCTTGCCGAGCTTCGAGGCGATGTCGTCCATGAGCTTCTGGTCTTCCTTCGGCTGGCTCTCGAACCATTTCTTGTTCGCGACCCAGATGTACGCGCCATAGGAAGGGATCACCATGACGTTGGGCGCCACCTCCACCATCTTCTCGTTCACGAAGGCGTCGAAGGTCGTGTACACGGCGTTGATGGTGCCCTGCTGCAGCGCGGAGTACACCTCGTTCAGCGGGATCTTCGCGGTCGAGGCGCCCATGCCCTTGAGGGCGTCCACCACGACCGGGTGGCCCGAGGTGCGCACCACGAGGCCCTTGAAGTCCGAGGGCTTCTGGATCAGCACGTTCTTGGTGCCGATCACGAACGGGCCCTCGTCGAGGAAGGTGAGCACGTGGAAGCCCGCCTTCTCCAGGTCCTTCCTCACGACGTCGGCCTTCGGGCCCTCGAGGAACTTCTGGAATTCGTCCGGGTTCGCGAAGCCGAACGGGATCTCCATCAGGTCCACGTTCTTGGTGTACGAGGTGTAGGCGCTGTTCGGCTCGTTGGTCATCTGCACGTTGCCGAGCTGCACCGCCTGCGCGGCCTTGTTGCCGTCGTAGAGCTGGCCGCCCGGATAGATGGTCGTCTTGTACTTGTTGTGCGTCGCCTTGGCGAGCTCGTCGCCGAACTCCTGCGTGTACTTGCCGCGCAGGGTGTCGATGTTCACCTTGATCGGGATCTTGATTTCGGTCGCGGCGAGGGCGGCGCTCGCGGCGCCGAAGGTGAGCGCGGCAGCGGCCGCGACGGTGAAGGCGAGTCTGCGGGACGTCATGGTTCCTCCTCGATGGGATGCGAGCTTCTTGGAGCCCGCATTCTACTCGAAGCGCCGCGGCCCTTTCCTACACGGATTGGTAGCGGCAACCATGGTAAGTTGGGTCTCCATCATGGACCGCAACCTCGATGCGCTGCGCTCCGCGCTCCTCGAGCTGCACCGGGCGATCCTCGCCGCCCAGCGGCTGGAATACGAGCGCGAGCACGGGCGCGTCGCCTCGCCCGGCGACCTGCTGCAGCTCGTCGTGCGCCATCCGCAGTTCGGGTGGATCCGCGCGCTCTCCGCGCTCATCGCGCAGCTCGACGAATGGGCGGAATCGGATTCGGCCGCGCGCGACGAGGAGCTCGCCGCCACGGTGCGCGCGCTGCAGACGCTCATCCAGCCCGACGGCACCAACGCCGAGTTCACGACGCGCTACTGGCCGCTCCTCGAGGTGACGCCCGAGGCGCTGGTCGCGCACGTGAAGCTGTGGCGGCTCATCGCCGCGGAGCGCTAGGCCGCGCGGCAGTTCAGCTGGCGCAGCTCGCCGAGCCGCGGATCTCGCGCAGCGGCGGCCACACGGGGGAAGCGCGCGCCGCCTTCGCGATCGCGAAGAACACCTGCATGCGCTCGGGCGCGCAGCGCCGCTCGGCGACCTCGATGTTGAGCACCAGCGGCTCGGCCTTCGCGAACGCGTTCCAGGTGTGGATCGTGCCGGCGTAGGCGCCGCTCCAGCCCTCCGGCGCGGTGAGCGGATGCAGCACCGCGACGCTCTGCGGCACCATCGCCTCGATCTTGCGCGCGATGGCCACGTTGTTCATGAGGCCGTCGAAATAGACGCCCAGCGCGCGCTGCAGCGCTTCGGGCTCGAGCGGCGCGGGCTTGATGTCCCAGAGCACGACGTAGCTGAACCCTTCCTCGGTCGAGAAGCGCGCCCACTCCGGCGAGAAGCGCACCTGCTCCGTGCCCTCGTAGGGCAGGCTCGGCGCGTATGGCAGGGGAAAGGTGAACGACTCCTTGCGCCAGCCCTCGGGCGCGGCGAGCTCGGCGTGGACGGCAAGGGCGCTCGCGGCGGCGAGCGAGAGCGCGAGAGCGGCGCGCAGGAAGCGAAGCGGGAGCGTGATGGCCAAGGCGGTCCTCCGGGCGCGATTATCGCTCACGCACCGCGGCGCGCGGACGCTATCATCGCGCCATGGCGGATCCCGACTGGCGGCGCATCTACGCGGCGCTTCGCGTGGCACCGAGCGGCTTCGCGGGCCGCGGGCTCTTCGCGGGAACGGCGATCGCCCGGCGCGCCAAGATCGGCGAGTTCGAGGGCGAGGCGATCGGACTGCGCGAGGCACGCCGGCGCGCGCGCGGCCGCACGGTGATCGCGATCGTCGAGCTCGAGCGGCATGCCCTCGATGCCACGGCCACGCGCCGCGGCTTCCGCTACATCAACCACTCGTGCGATCCGAACACCTTCATGCGCTGCACGCCGCAGCGCGCGGAGTTCTACGCGCGCCGCGACATCGCGCCGGGCGAGGAGCTCACGGTCGATTACGGCGAGAGCCACCACGAGGGGCGGCTACGCTGCCGCTGCGGCGCCGCCAACTGCCGCGGCTGGATCTAGTGCTTCACCGCATCGCGTGCGGAGGCGCTCATCGAGTGCATGCCCGGATGCGCGACGCTCGCGTTGAGCGCGGTGGCGAGGGCCGCTTCGCCGCCCACGATCGAGGCCCAGCTGAGCTCGATGCCCTTGCGCTTGCCCTTCTGCACCAGCTTGAATCCCTCGGGCGTGAGCGTGAGGGTGTACTTCTCGCCGTTCACCTCGAGCTCGCGCTTGAAGGCCGAGTTGAGCTTGGTCGTCATGGTGTTCTCGCTTCCTCCCGTTCGTGGGGTGTGGGCTCGGGTCCGACGCCGCCGCGCACCGCATCCTCCGGGAACGCGAGCGCGACGTGGACCGGATGCCGCGAATGCCCGGGCACGACCGCGCGCGCCGAGCGAGTGACTCCGTTGAGCTCGCCTTCGACGCGGTAGCGTCCCGGCGCGAGCTTCGTGTAGCAGATGGGACCGTCCGCGGTCGCATCGATCGTGCGGCCGCGGCCCGCGCCGTCGAGCGCGGTGATCTCGATGCGCGTGCCGGCGACGTAATCGCCGCGCTTCGCGACGAAGAGCTCGAGCGCGAGGTTGGCGCCGCGTGCCTGGTCGGCGAGCGCCGCGCGCTCGTCCGAGCCGATGCCGCCGCACACGAGCGTGCCCGGCTCGCCGAGCGCGCGCACGGAAAACACGGCGCCCGCGGCGAGGATCACGGCGGTGAACGCGAACGGGACCTTCATCGGGAGCTTCTTGCGGGATGGCGGCATGGGCCGAGTCCGATAGACTTCGCCCCCGCCGCGAAGATTCCACCCCCAGTCCTTATGGAGGATGTGTGAGGTTCACGAAACCGCATCCCACGTTCGCTCCCTCTCCCTTGGGAGAGGGTTGGGGAGAGGGTCCCGTCCACTAAGCGGCCAGCAACTCGCTCACCGCCTCGTCCTCCACCTGCGGGAACTGGCGGTAGAAGCGCGAGACCGCGATGAAAGGCTCGGGCACGGCGAGCGTCACCACCTCGTCGGCGAGCGCACGCACCGTTTCCAGCCCTTCATGCGAGGCGACCGGCACCGCGCACACGATCCGCGCCGCGCCGCGTTCGCGCAGGAAGCGCAGCGCCGCGGCCATGGTGGCGCCGGTGGCGAGGCCGTCGTCGACCACGATCACGGTGCGTCCGGTCGGGTCGATCGGCGCGCGGTTGTGCACCCAGCGCAAGCGCTGCTCGCGCAGGCGCGCGAGCTGCGCGGCCTTCTCGCGCTCCAGGTAATCGCGCGTGACGCCGGCGAAGTCCATCGCGCCGGAAAGCGCGAATGCGCCCGACTCGTCGATCGCGCCGATCGCGAACTCCGCGTTGAACGGCGAGCCGAGCTTCCTCACCAGCACCAGGTCGAGCTCGCCATCGAGGCGGTCGGCGATGACGCGCCCCATGGGAACCGCGCCGCGCGGGATCGCGAGCACCAGCGGATCGGTGCCGCGATAGCGCAGGAGCGCGCGGGCGAGCTGGCAGGCGGCATCGAGACGGTCTTCGAAGAGCATGGGACTTGGACGCCGCGCCGGGGGACCGATTCCTGCCGCGGCGCCGCTTCGGCGTGTCGGCGCAGCGGAAGGCGTTTGTCGCGGCCGCGCGATGCCTTGTCGGATGCATGCCACGGTCGCATACTGCGCGCGATGAAATCGACCCCCGCCGTTCTCGCCGCGCTGCTCGCGCTCCCCTCGCTCGCCGCCGCCGACCCCCTCGATCGCAATCCCGAGATCGCCGCGGTGGTCTCGGAGGTCTCGCCCGCGCGAATCGAGCACACCATCCGCACGCTGGTTTCCTTCGGCACGCGCAACTCGCTCTCGGACACCACTTCGGAGACGCGCGGGATCGGCGCCGCACGCCGCTGGATCAAGTCGGAGCTCGAGCGCTGCTCGCGCGAATCGGGCGGACGGCTGCAAGTCGAGTTCGATCCGCATCACGTCGAGACCGGCTCGCGCATCCCGCATCCCGTGGACATCGTGAACGTGGTCGCGACGCTGCCCGGCCTGCAGCCCGAGAGCCGCGATCGCATCTACGTCGTGAGCGGGCATTACGACACCATGCCCTCGCATCCGATCGATGGCGAAAAGGATGCGCCCGGCGCGAACGACGACGCATCGGGCACCGCGGTCTCGATGGAGCTCGCGTGCGTGATGGCGCGCCACCGCTTCGACGCGACGCTGGTCTTCATGACCGTCGCCGGCGAGGAGCAGGGACTCTACGGCTCGACCGGTTTCGCCACGGCCGCAAAGGAGAAGGGCCTCGACATCGCCGGCATGCTGGACAACGACATCGTCGGCAACACGAGGAGCGCCGAGGGCGCGATCGACCAGGGACGCGTGCGCCTCTTCGCGCAGGGCGTGCCGCCGGCGAAGGAGCCCACGGCGGAGCAGTTGCGCATGCTCCATACCGGGGGCGAGAACGACTTCCCGCCGCGCGAGCTGGCACGCGCGGTCGCCCGCGCCGCGCGCATGTACGTCCCCGGGCTTCGCGTGCAGCTCGTGTGGCGCCGCGACCGCTACCTGCGCGGCGGCGACCACATCCCGTTCCTCGAGGCGGGCTACCCCGCGGTGCGCTTCACCGAGCCGGTCGAGGACTGGCACCACCAGCACCAGGACGTGCGCGTCGAGGACGGCATCCAGTATGGCGACCTGCCGCAGTTCGTCGATTTCGGCTACGTGGCGCAGGTGGCGCGCGTGAACGGCGCGGCGCTCGCCTCGCTCGCGCTCGCGCCCGCCGTGCCGCACGAGGTGCGGATCGAGGCGCTCAAGCTCGAGAACGACACCACGCTGCGCTGGGCGGCGAACCGCGAGCCCGACCTCGCCGGCTACCGCATCGTGTGGCGCGATACCACCGCGCCCGACTGGCAGCACGCGAAGGACGTCGGCAACGTGACGCGTGCGACGCTTCCCGGCGTCTCGAAGGACAACTTCGTCTTCGGCGTGCAGGCCTACGATCGCGACGGCAACGTCTCGCCCGCCGCGTATCCCAGCCCGTTCTACCCGCCGCGCCTCAGAGCACCGGCGAAGTAAGCCGCGCGATCGATTCCAGCACCACGGTGAGCCGCGGGTCGCGCTTGCGGAACGGGAAGGGCGCGCTCGCGGCGCGGTCGCGCTCGAAGCGCCCCGCGAGCTCGGCGACGATGCCCGCGTCGTAGAACGCCGCCGCGATCTCGAAGTTCAGGCGGAAGCTGCGGTTGTCGAGGTTGGCGGTGCCCACCATCGCCACGGCGTCGTCCACCACGATGGTCTTCGCGTGCAGCATCGGCGGCCCGTACTCGAAGATCACGATGCCCGCCTTGGCGAGCGCCTGGCAGTAGGTGCGCGAGGCGGCGGTGACGAGGCGCGAGTCGCCGACCTTGGGCACGATCACCTGCACGTCCACGCCGCGCAGGTCCGCGATGCGCAGCGCCGATTCCAGCGTCTCGTCGGGAATGAGGTACGGCGTCTCGATCCATACGCGCGAGCGCGCGCTGGAGAGCGCCGCGAGGAAGAAGGCGAGCAGGGGCGCGCTCTCGTCGTCCGGCCCGGAAGCGAGGATCTGCACCGGGATCCCGGGGGCGCACGGCTTGGCGGGCGGGAAGTAGCCCGGCGTGCTCTCGGGCGAGAGACGGAACATGCCGCCCGCGTACGTCCAGTTCTCCAGGAAGAGGCGCTGCATCTTCCTCACCGGCTCGCCCTCGATGCGCGCGTGCTCGTCGCGCCAGCCGGCGGCGCCGGAGCGCGCGGCGCTCTCCGGATCGTGGATGTTCACGCCGCCGATGAAGCCCACGGCGCCGTCGATCACCGCGATCTTGCGGTGGGTGCGGAAGTTCGCGAAGTTGAGGCTCGCGACCGAGAGCTTCACCGGGTTGAAGCGCAGCACCTCGCCGCCCGCCTCGAGGAGCGGCTGCCAGAACGATTTCTTGAGCGCGGACGAGCCCATCGCGTCGTAGAGCACGCGCACCTCGACGCCGCGCCCGGCGGCGTCGACGAGCAGGTCGCGGAAGCGCGTTCCCTCGCCGTCGGGCTCCCAGATGTAGTACTCCATGTGGACGTGGTGCTGCGCCGCGCCGATCGCCTGCGCGAGCGAGTCGAACTTCGCGTCGCCGTTGTCGAACAGGCGCACCGCGGAGGCGAAGGTGGGCTCGCCCTGGCCCAGGCGCTTGCCGACCGCCGCGAGCGCCGAGGCGTCCCTGGAAAGCGCGGGCTTGTCCTGCGCGCAGGTGTCGCGCAGGTGCTGCGAGACCTGGCTCGCCTGCGAGCGCGCCACGCCGTAGCGGCGCCGCCGGCGGTGCAGCCGTCGCGGGCCGAACACCAGGTAATAGAGGCCCGAGATCACCGGAAGCGCCACGAACGCGAAGATCCAGGCGAGCGTCGCGTTGGGCGAGCGGCGGTTGAGGAGCAGGCTCAGCACGGCGAGGATCACCCACGCCACGTACGAGGCGATGAAGATCCGGAACCAGGGGAGCGCTTCCATGTCCCGAGGATACAATCATTCGAAATCGGGACTTTCCCCGGCCGGAGGCGCCCATGACCGCACGCCAGCCGCTCACGCCGCCCTACAACGCGGCGCAACTGCAAGGCCGCATCGCGCGGCAGTGGGACGAGGACATCGTCCGCCAGCTGGTCGACTACGTGCGCATCCCGGCGAAGTCGCCGCACTTCGATGCGCGCTGGCGGGAGGCCGGGCACATCGAGGCGGCCGTGCGTCTCGCCCGCGACTGGGTGCTGCGCCAGCCGCTCGCGGGTCTCGAGATCGAGGTGGTGCGCCTCGAGGGCCGCACGCCGGTGATCTTCTTCGACGTGCCGGCGACGCCCGGCGCCGGCGGCGAGACGGTGCTCCTCTATGGCCACCTCGACAAGCAGCCGGAGATGACCGGCTGGCGCGAGGGCTTCGGCCCGTGGACGCCGGTGATCGAGGAGGGACGCCTCTACGGCCGCGGCGGCGCCGACGATGGCTACGCCGTGTTCGCAGCGCTCTCGGCGATGCTCGCGCTCGACCTGCAGGGCGTGCCGCGCCCGCGCTGCGTGGGGTTGATCGAGACCTGCGAGGAAAGCGGCAGCTACGACCTGCCGGCGTACCTCGAGGCGCTCGCGCCGCGCATGGGAAGCGTGGGGCTCGTGATCGCCCTCGACTCCGGCGCCGGCAACTACGACCAGCTCTGGGTCACGACCTCGCTGCGCGGCCTGGTGAACGGCACGCTCTCGGTCTCGATCCTCACCGAGGGCGTGCATTCCGGGGATGCGGGCGGCGTCGTGCCGTCCTCCTTCCGCATCGCGCGCCAGCTCCTCGATCGCCTCGACGATTCGCGCACCGGCGTCGTGAAGCCGGGCGAGTTCGCCTGCGCGATTCCCGCGGAGCGCGCGGAGCAGGCGCGGCAGGCGGCGCAGATCCTGGGCGAGACGCTCTGGCAGCGCTTCCCCTGGGCGAGCTGCTGCGATAACGCGGGCACCGCGCGGCTCTTCGCGCAGCCGACCAGCAAGGATCCGGTGGAGCTGATCCTCAACCGCACCTGGCGCGCGGCGCTCGCCGTGACCGGCGCCGACGGGCTGCCGGCGATCGAGTCGGCGGGGAACGTGCAGCGCGCGCGCACCGCGCTCAAGCTCTCCATGCGCCTGCCGCCGACGCTCGACGGCGAGAGCGCGGCCCGCGCGATGAAGGCGATGCTGGAGCGGGAGCCGCCGTACTCGGCCGTGGTGCGCTTCGACTACGACTCGGCGGCGACCGGCTGGAACGCGCCTTCGACGGCGCCGTGGCTTTGCGACGCGCTCGACCAGGCTTCGCAGGCGCTCTTCGGCAAGCCCGCGGCCTACATGGGCGAGGGCGGCACGATCCCCTTCATGGGCATGCTCGGCGCCAAATTTCCCGAGGCGCAGATCCTCGTCACCGGCGTGCTCGGCCCGCGCTCGAACGCGCACGGGCCGAACGAGTTCCTCGATCTCGCCTACGCGAAGAAGGTGACCGCCGCGACCGCGATGGTGATCGCCGCGAGTTGAAAACGGCGTCTGCCCCCGATTTCACAGCACCTTCTCGCCGGGGCGCGGCGAGACGCTGCCCGGCTCGCGCCTGCGCAGCAGCTCCGGGATCG
>JAICTR010000063.1 GCA_025936275.1 Burkholderiales bacterium | reverse complement strand
CGATCGTGCGCCGCGCGTTCCGCGCCGGCGCGGTGCGGCGCTCGGCGGCGTGGAATTGCGGCATGCCGCCGCCGACCCCCCGCATGCAGGACACCGCCGAAGGATTCGGCCAGCCGATCCGGCAGATCTTCGAGCCGATGTTCCGCATGCGCCGCGAGCTTCCCACGGCGTTCGACGCGGCGCCGCGCTACAACGTGACGGTGGAAGATCCGCTGTGGTTCGCGCTCTACCGTCCCATCGCCGCCGCGACGGAATGGGCCGCACGCCTCGTGGGCACGATGCAGCGCGGCCGCATCGCGATGTACCTGCTCTACAGCTTCCTCACCCTCGTGGCGCTGCTCTTCATCGCGCAGGCATGAACCTCGAAGGATTCCTCGCCCAGCTCGCCGCGCTCGCCACGGCACTGGTGCTCGCGCCGCTGCTCACCGGGTGGGTGAACCAGTGGCGCGCATGGCTGCAGAACCGCAGCGCGCCGCCGCTCACGCAGCCGTTGCGCGTCCTGCACAAGCTCTTCCGCAAGGAAACGGTGATGGCGCACGAGGCGAGCCCGCTCTACCGCGCGGCGCCGTACATCGTGTTCGCCTGCATGTTGCTCGCCGCGGCGATCATTCCCACGCTCGCCACCACCCTGCCGCTCGCGCGCGCCGCGGACGCGATCGCGCTGGTGGGGCTCTTCGCCCTCGCGCGCCTCTTCATCTCGCTCGCCGCGATGGACGTGGGCACGCCCTTCGGCGGCCTCGGCGCGCGCCGCGAGATGCTGGTGGGATTCCTCGCCGAGCCGGCGTTCCTGATGGTGCTCTTCACGGCATCGCTCATCTCCGACTCCACCTCGCTCGCGACCATCGTCTCGAGCCTCGGGCAGCGCGAGCTCGCGATCCTTCCCAGCCTCGCCTTCGCCGGCGTCGCGTTCACCATGGTGTCGCTCGCGGAGAACGCGCGCGTGCCGGTGGACAATCCCGCGACGCACCTCGAGCTCACCATGATCCACGAAGCGCTGCTGCTCGAGTATTCCGGGCGGCACCTCGCGCTCATGGAATGGGCCGCCTCGCTCAAGCTCTTCGCCTACTCGTGCGCCGGGCTCGCGCTCTTCTTTCCGTGGGGCGTCGCGCAGGCGAACGACCGCATGGCGCTCGCCTTCGCGCTCCCGGTGCTGGTGGCGAAGCTCGCCGTGGGCGGCATCGGCCTCGCGCTGGTCGAGACGATCCTCGCCAAGATGCGCATCTTCCGCGTGCCCGAGTTCCTCGCCACCGCGTTCCTGCTGGGCGTGCTGGCGCTCCTAGTGCAACTGCTCCTCGGCGCATGATGTACACTCTCGCGATCCAGCTCGTGAACCTCTTCGCCGCGGGGATGCTGCTCCTCGCCTTCGCGATGCTCGCGCAGCGCCGCATCCTTACGCTGATCCACCTCTACGCGCTGCAGGGGCTCGCGCTCACCGCGTCCACCGTCACCGTCGCCTGGGCCACGGGCCAGGCGCACCTCTACGAGTCGGCCGCGATCACCTTCGCGCTCAAGGTGGTCGTGCTGCCGTGGATCCTGCACCGCCTGATCCGGCGCCTGAACGTGAAGTGGGACGTGGAGACGCTCATCAACATCCCGTCGATGATGCTGGTGGGGATCGTGCTGGTGGTGTTCGCGTTCAACCTCGCGCTGCCGATCTCGGAGTTCTCGCGCTCCATCGCGCGCGGCACGCTCGGCATCGCGCTCGCCTGCGTGCTGATGTCCTTCCTGATGATGATCACGCGCTCGAAGGCGGTGCCGCAGGTGATCGGGTTCCTCTCGATGGAGAACGGGCTCTTCTTCGCCGCCACCAGCGCGACCTACGGCATGCCGATGGTGGTCGAGCTCGGCATCGCGCTCGACGTGCTGGTCGGCATGGTGATCCTGGGCGTGTTCCTGTTCCAGATCCGCGAGCGCTTCGATTCGCTCGACATCCGCCACCTCGAGAAGCTCAAGGACGATTGATGGACGCCCTCGCGATGCTCCTCGCCGTGCCGCTCGCGGGCGCCGCGTGCCTGTGGCTGGTGGGCGAGCGCGAGGCGGCGCCGGAGATCAACGCCGCCGCGAGCTTCCTCACGCTCGCCGCCGCGGCGTGGCTCACGGCGGAGGTCGTCTCCGACGGGCCGTTCGCCGCCTTCCACGAGCAGTTCTTCGTCGATCCGCTGAACGTCTTCCTGGTGGCGCTCACCGCGTTCGTCGGCTTCACCACCTCGCTCTTTTCCGCGCCCTACATGCGCAACGAGCGCGACAAGGGCCGCATGACGCCGGCGCGCCTGCGGCTCTACCACGGCATGTACCAGCTCTTCATGCTGACGATGCTGCTCGCCCTCACCAGCAACAACATGGGGATCCTCTGGGTCGCCATGGAGGCGGCGACGCTCACCACCGTGCTGCTGGTCTCGGTGTACCGCACGCCGGCGAGCCTCGAGGCGGCGTGGAAGTACTTCATCCTCTGCGGCGTGGGCATCGCGCAGGCGCTCTTCGGGACGATCCTGCTCTACTTCGCCGCGGAGCGCGTGCTGGGCGCGCAGGGCCACGCGCTCCTCTGGACGCACCTGGACCTCGTGAAGCACCAGCTCGAGCCCGCCATCATGTCGCTCGCCTTCGTGTTCCTGCTGGTGGGCTACGGAACCAAGGTGGGACTGGTGCCGCTGCACAACTGGCTCCCCGACGCCCATGCCGAGGGCCCCACGCCGATCTCCGCCGTGCTCTCGGGCCTCCTCCTCAACGTCGCGCTCTACGCCGTGATCCGCTGCAAGGTGCTCGCGGAAGGCGCGCTCGCCTCGCATTTCGCCGCGCACATGATGATGGCCTTCGGGCTCGTCTCCACGGTCACCGCCGCCTTCTTCCTTTCGCGGCAGCGCGACATCAAGCGCATGTTCGCGTACTCGTCGATCGAGCACATGGGCATCATGACGTTCGCCTTCGGCATGGGCGGGCCGATCGCGAACTTCGCCGGGCTCCTGCACATGACGGTGCACTCGCTGGTGAAGAGCGCGATCTTCTTCGCGGTGGGGCATGCGGCGCAGAAGGCGGGCACGCAGGTGATGGACGAGATCCGCGGCCTGCTGCGCGTGAGCCCGCGCGTGGGCTGGGGCCTCATGATCGGCACGCTCGCGATCCTCGGCATGCCGCCCTTCGGCGTCTTCACGAGCGAGTTCCTGATCCTCACCACCGCGATGCGCGAGCAGCCGTGGGCGACGCCGCTGCTGCTCCTCGCGCTCGGCGTCGCGTTCGCCGCGATCTTCGGCCGCGTGCAGCCGATGGTGTTCGGCGAGACCACGCTCGGGCGCCTGCCCTACCAGCCGGCGCTCGCGCCGGTGTTCGTGCACCTCGCCCTCGCGCTGATGCTCGGCCTCTACATTCCCCCGTACCTCGCCGCCTGGTACCGGCAGGCGGCGCGGCTCCTCGGCTGACATGGCGATCTCCGGCCTCGCGATCTCGGATCGGCGCCTCGCCGGCGAGATGCCCGCGACCCTCGCGCGCGTGACGGCCGAGCAATGGCTCGATGCGGCAAGGCGCGTGCACGAAACGGGCGGGCGCCTCGTGGCGCTGTGGGGCGCGGACCGCCGCGACGATGGCGGCGCGTTCTCCATCCACGCGGCTTATGCGGGAAGCGACGGCCTCGCGATCCTCGAGCTTCCGGTGGCCGAGGAGGAAGAAACCTATCCCGACCTCTCGGCCATCTTTCCGTGCGCGGCCCGCATGCAGCGCGCGGTGCACGACCTGCTCGGCCTCGTCGCGCAGGGCGCCGCCGACCTGCGGCCGTGGCTGCGGCACGGCGCCTGGCGCGCGAACGAGTTCCCGCTGCGCCGCGAGTTCGATCCCGAGGCGTATCGCGCGAACGCCTTCGAGGCCTATCCCTTCGTGCGCGTGGCGGGCGACGGCGTGCACGAGATCCCGGTCGGACCGATCCATGCGGGCGTGATCGAGCCGGGCCACTTCCGCTTCTCCGTCGTGGGCGAGAAGGTGCTGCGCCTCGAGGAGCGCTTCGGCTTCGCGCACAAGGGCATCGACCGGCGCTTCGCCGACTTCACGGTGGCCGAGGGCTACCGGCTCGCCGGCCGCTGCTGCGGCGATTCCACCGTCGCATACGCGTGGGCTTACGCGCAGGCGGCCGAAGCGTTGCTCGAGGTCGCCGCGCCGCCGCGCGCGAAATGGCTGCGAGGGCTGATGCTCGAGGCCGAGCGCATCGCGAACCATCTCGGCGACCTCGGGGCGCTCGGCAACGACGGCGGCTTCGGCTTCGCGCTCGCGCAGTTCTCGCGCTTGCGCGAGGACTGGCTGCGCCTTTGCGACGAAGCGTTCGGCCACCGGCTGATGATGGATCGCGTCGTGCCCGGCGGCGTCGCGGCGGACGTGGGCGATGCGATCCGTGCTTCGATCGCCGCGCGCAGCGAAGCGATCGAGCGCGAGGCGCGCACGCTGCGCGACATCTTCGACGAGCACTCGGGCCTGCAGGACCGGTTCATCACCGCCGGGCGCGTGACGCCCGAGACCGCGCGCTTGCTCGGGCTCATCGGCCTCGCGGGGCGCGCGAGCGGCCAGGCGCTCGACCTGCGCGTGGATTTTCCGGCGGAGCCCTACACGCGCCTCGCCGTGAAGAAGGCGGGGCACGCCGGCGGCGACGTCGCCGCGCGCGTGCGCGTGCGCTTCGAGGAGCTCCTCGAGTCGCTGCGGCTCGTGCGCGAGATCGCCGCGTCGCTTCCCGAAGGTGCGACGCGCGTCGAGCTGCCGCACCCCGCCGCGGGCGCCTTCGGCGTCGGCTGGGTCGAAGGCTGGCGCGGCGAGGTGCTGGTCGCCATCGAGGCGGGCGAAGGCGGCCGCATCCGCCGCGCCCATGCGCACGATCCCTCGTGGCAGAACTGGCCGGTGGTGGAGCACGCGATCATGGGCAACATCGTTCCCGACTTCCCGCTCATCAACAAGAGCTTCAACCTCGCCTATTCGGGCACCGACGGCTGATGATCCCGATCCTGCTGAAGATCCTGCGCACCGGTGTCGTCACCGAAAAGGCGCCCGCGGCGCGCGAGGAATGGCGCACGCGTGCCGCCGAGATCGACGCGCAGATCCTGCGCCTCCTCGGCCGGGCGCTGGTGATCCGCGAGGTGGATGCGGGCTCGTGCAACGCGTGCGAGCTGGAAGTGAACGCGCTCGCCAATCCCTACTACAACATCGAGGGAATGGGCATCAAGCTCACGGCGAGCCCGCGACACGCGGACCTGCTGCTGGTGACCGGCCCGGTGGCGAAGAACATGGAGGAGCCGCTGCGCGCCGCCTACGAGGCGATGCCCGCGCCGAAGCTCGTCGTGGCGCTGGGCGACTGCGCGAAGGATGGCGGGATCTTCGGCGCGAGCTACGCCACGTGCGGCGGTGCGTCGAAGGTGCTGCCGGTGGACGTCACGGTGCCCGGCTGCCCGCCGCCGCCGCTCGCGATCCTCGAGGGAATCCTCGCGGCGGTCGCGCTGCGCAAGCCCTAGCGCGCGTTCAGGAGGGGCTCACGGGCGCGAGCAGGTTCGCGTCGCGCGCGAGCTTCCAGCGTCCGTCCACCTTGCGCAGGATCGTGAGGGTGTAGCCCGCGCGCTCGATGCGCGGACCGCCGGGCGGCGTCACCGCGACGCTGAGCTCGGTGCGCATCCACGCCCAATCGCCGACCACCTCGATTTCGCGGATCTCGCTGGTGCCCTCGATCGCGGGCCGCCGCATGCCGGGCGGTGTGCGCGAGACCTCGGCGAACTCGCGCTTGTCCATCGGCGCGCGCCCCGGCACGAGGAAGACCACGTCGTCGGTCATGAGGCCGAGCACGGTGTCGATGTCGCCTTCGCGCGTGGCCGAGATCCATCGCGCGACGAGCGCGCGGATCTCGCGCTCGTCCTCTCCGGCACCGCGGCCTTCGACGATCCGGACGTCGACGATCCAGCTGCGCTTGCGCCGTTCCAGGCGCGTGTCGCTGCCCTCGCCATCGAAGCTCGCGGACGAGGATTCGATGCGCCGCGGCTCGACGTCCTCGAACGCGTTCACGTTCACCACCGCGTAGAGGCGGCCTTCGATCGCGCTGGTGACGACCGGGACGACGCCGCAGCGCGTGCACAGATGGAAATCGGCGGTCGCGGTGCCGAAGCGATAGCGCGAGGCCTGCGCGGCATCCGCGATGCGAACCTCGAGCTTCGCCGAGCGGCTCGAGGTCCACACGCCGCCATGCTTGCGGCAGAAGGAGCAGGTGCAGGCGCGTGCCGGGATTTCGGCCGCGTCCTCGGGCCACTCGAGATCGAACGCGATGTTGCCGCAGTGGCAGCGGCCGCGGATCGGCACGAATGCCCCCGTCACAGCGCGCGCTTGCGGATGAAGACGTGCACCGCGCGCTCGCCCGGCACGTGGCGCTCGACCTCGTAGCCGAGCGCCGGAAGGTCGAGTCCCTGCAGCAACGGCTCGCCCTTGCCGAGGAGCACCGGGCTCACCGCGAGATGCATCTCGTCCACGAGGCGCGCCGCGAGGTACTGCCGGAGTGTCGCGGCGCCGCCGCCGAGGCGCACGTCGCGCGAGCTCGCGGCGGCCTTCGCGCGCTCCAGCGCCTCCTCGATGCCGCCGGTCACGAAGTGGAACTCGGTGCCGCCCTGCATCGCGAGCTTCGGCCGCGCGTGATGCGTGAGCACGAAGACCGGCACGTGATACGGCGGCTCCTCTCCCCACCAGCCGCGCCAGCTCTCGTCGGGCCACGGGCCGCGCACCGGGCCGAACATGTTGCGCCCGAGGATCCACGCGCCGATGTTCTCGAAGCCCTGCTCGGCGACGCGATGGTCCGTGCCGGTCTCGCCGCCGGGCTGCCCCTGCATCGCACGCCAGAACTTGGTGGGGAAGAACCATTGCATCAGCTCGGGGCCGCGCACGCCGAGCGGATTCTCGAGGCCCTGGTCGGGGCCCGCGCCGAAGCCGTCGAGCGACACTCCGAAGCTCTGCACTCTCAATCTGGAAATCGTCATATCAGTCCTCGCGCCGAAAGCTCGTCCTTGACGTACGCGTAGTAGATCGGCGCGGCGACGATGCCCGCGAGTCCGAACGCCGCTTCCATCGCGAGCATCGCGATGAGGAGCTCCCACGAGCTCGCGCGGATGCCGCGGCCGACGATGCGCGCGTTGAGGAAGTACTCGAGCTTGTGGATCACGACCAGGAACACGAGCGAGGCGATGGCGAGCTCGAGCGAGATGCTCAAGCTCATCACCACGATCACGGTGTTGGAAAGGAGGTTCCCCACGATCGGGATGAGGCCGCCGACGAACGTGAGCACCACGAGCGTCTTCGCGAACGGAACGTGCACGCCCGCGAGCGGCAGGATGCCGAGGAGGTAGATCGCGGTGAAGAACGCGTTCAACGCCGCGATCCGCACCTGCGCGAAGACCACGCGCCGGAACGCATCGCCAAGGCGCGCGGCGCGCTCGCCCAGCGCGCGCGCGAGCGGCCCGCCGGCGCGCGCCTTGCCGGCCTCGCGCAACGACACCATCGCGCCGATCGCGAAGCCGATGAGGATGTGCACCATCACGCGTCCGGCCTCGCCGCCCAGGTGGCGCAGCTCCGCCGCGTGCTCCTGAAGCCAGCCGATCACCGCCGCGCGCCATTCGTCCGTATCCGCGGGCAGGCTCGAGAGCACCCATTCCGGAAGCTTGCCGCGCGATTCGTCGAGGATGTCGGCCATCTTCTGCAAGAGCCGGGGCAATCCCTCGCTGTGCACCACCCCGAGGAGCGCCAGCATGAGCCCGGTGAGCAGCACCACCACCGCGATCGCGATGAGCGCCACCGCGGCCATCCGCGCGCCGCTTCCCTGCCCGAGGCGAAGGCGCGGCGCGATGAGGTGCACCAGCTCGAAGACGAGCAGCCCCGCGAGGAGCGCGGGCAAAAGCCCGATCACGAGCGCCGCGATGAGCAGCACCGCCGCGATCGCCCACGCGGCGATGTCGTGGGCGAGCCTTCGCTCCGCGCGATCGGCCATGCCGCTACGCGCCCTCGAGCAGCGCCACGGCCGCGAGGCCGCCATCGGCGCAGATCGAGACGACCGCGCGCTTGCCGGGTCCCAGCGCCGCGAGCTCCTTCACCGCCTGCGAGAGGATGCGCGCGCCGGTCGCGCCGAACGGATGACCGATGGAGATGCTGCCGCCGTTCGGGTTGAAGCGCTCCCACGGGAAGCGCCCGAGGCGCGCGTCGACGCGCACCATCTCGCGCCGGAAGTCCTCGCTCTCCAACGCGGCGACGTTGCACAGCACCTGCGCCGCGAAGGCCTCGTGCAGCTCCCAGAGGTCGATCGACTCGAGCGTGAGGCCGTGCCGCGCGAGGAGCCGCGGGATGGCGTACGCCGGCGCCATGAGCAGCCCCTCGTGGAAGACATCGACCGCGGCGATCTCCCAGTCGACGAGGCGCGCGCGCGGGCGCTCCGCCGGCAGCCGCTCGAGGCCCGCGTCGTCCGCGACCCACACCGCGGCCGCGCCATCGGTGAGCGGCGAGGCGTTTCCCGCGGTGATGGTGCCGCGTCCGCTCGCGCGATCGAACGCGGGCTTCAGCGATGCGAGCTTCTCCGCGGAGCTGTCGGCGCGCGGCACCGCGTCCTTGGCGTTTCCCTCGACCGGAATCACCAGGTCGTCGAAGAAGCCCGCGGTCATCGCCTTCACCGCGCGCTGGTGCGATTGCAGCGCGATGCGGTCCTGGTCCGCGCGCGCGATGTTCCACTGCTTCGCCATCTCCTCGCAGTGCTCGCCCATGCTCCTGCCGGTCGCGCGGTTGGCGATGCTCGGCACGTGCAGGCGAACGTCACGCGCGCGAAGCTCCGTGAGGCGGTCGATGCGCTCGCCCGCCGAGCGCGCCTGGCCGACGCGCCGGATCCAGTCGGAAAGGCCCTGGTTCAAGCCGATCTGCACGCGGCTCATGCTCTCGACGCCGCCGCATAGGGCGAGCGAGCGCGGGCCGCCGAGCATCCCGGCGGCCTCGATCGCGGCGACCATGCTGGTGGCGCACGCGAGCACCGTGGAGAAGGCGGGCGTGGCGGGATCGAGCTTGGCGTCGATCACCACCTCGCGCGCGATGTTGCTCCAGCCGAGGTTGGGCGCGACGCAACCCCATGCGAGGAAGTCGGGGCGGTCGCCGGCGGAAAGCTCGGCCGCCATGGCGCGCGCCACGGGTACCGAGAGCGCCACCGCATCGAGCCGGCGCAGCGCCCCATCGACGCGCGCGAACGGCGTGCGCAATCCCGCGACGATCCAGCGGTTGCCGTTCACGGCTTCGCCCGCGCCGGATCGTCGGGCTCGCCCGGCACGCCGAGCGCGGGCTCATCGTGGCCCTCGCGCGCGCGCCAGCCCGGGTACTTGAGGACCATGTTGTCCAGGAACCCGCCGGTGTCGTAGGCGATTTCCGCTTGCCCCGGATGCTTCGCGCGCCATTCGTCGCGCAACGCGCGGCCGGTCTTGTACCACGGCACGCGGAAGATCCACCCCTCGAGCGTCGCCTCGCGCCAGCCCTGCTCGCGCATCCGCGGCCACACCTGGTCGGCATGCGCGATGTTGTCGCGCTCGTCGAGCAGCCAGAACTCGTGGCCGAGGATGTCGCCGAAGATGAAGAGCCGGCCGTCGCGGATCTCGAATTGCGTCGGATCGCTTCCCAGCTTCACGCGGTAGGCCGCGCCGTTGGAGCAGAAGCCGCCGAACTGCGGCTCGTACTTCGCGGGCGATGCGAGGAAGGCCTGCCGATCATCGTCGCTCGCGAAGTAGTAGGTGCGCCCCTCGTACGTCGCGGGGATCGTGTGCTTGCCGCGCACGGGCTTGCCCTCGCGGAAGTAGCCGACCGGGTCGTAGCCGAGGAGCATCAGGTCCTCGCCGCGGCTCGTGTGCACCGTGGCATGGGTGGTCCCGCAGCCGCCGAGGACGAGCGCCGCGGCCGCGGCCGCCAGCGCGAACAACGCGCGCATCATTGCCATCCCTTTCCTCCATGCTCGCGCTCGAAGCGCTCGCGGTCGTGCGCGAATTGCCGCTCGAGCTCCTCGCGGCCCGCCTTCGCCATCGACATGCGCCGCGCCTCGTCCTGGTAGAAGGGCAGCGTCGCATCCACGCTCGCGATATTGTGCCGCCGAAAGGCATCGGCCATCTCGCGCGCGCGGTAGGGGGCCATGCCGAGCACCTGGAGCGCCGCGCGCCCGGCGCGCAGCGCCGATTCGAACGTCTCGCGCTCCACCACGTTCACGCCGCGCAGCTTGAGCTCGAAAT
>JAICTR010000344.1 GCA_025936275.1 Burkholderiales bacterium | reverse complement strand
GCGGGCGGCGTGCCGGCGGGCGCCGCGGGCGGGGCCGCGATGGGCGGCCTCGGCCTTCCCGCCTGGCCGAAGGTGGACTTCGCGAAGTTCGGGCCGGTGGAGGCGCAGGCGCGCTCGCGCATCCAGAAGATTTCCGGCCCGGCGCTCGCGCGCAACTGGGTGATGATCCCGCACGTCACGCAATTCGACGAGGCGGACGTGACCGAGCTCGAAGCGTTCCGCCATCGCGTGAACGACGAGAACGCGAAATCCGGCGCGAAGGTGACGCTCCTCGCGTTCCTCATGAAGGCCGCGGTCGCGGCGTTGCGCAAGTTCCCGACCGTGAACAGCTCGCTCGACGGCGACAACCTCATCCTCAAGCACTACTGGCACATCGGCTTCGCCGCGGATACGCCGCAGGGACTCGTGGTCCCCGTGATCCGCGACGCCGACAAGAAGGGCGTGATCGAGATCGCGCGCGAGACGGCGGAGCTCGCGGCGAAGGCGCGCGAGGGCAAGCTCGCGCCCGCCGACATGCAAGGCGGCACGTTCTCGATCTCCTCGCTCGGCGGCATCGGCGGCACGTCGTTCACGCCGATCATCAACGCGCCCGAGGTCGCGATCCTCGGTGTTTCGAAGACGGCGATGAAGCCGGTATGGAACGGCCACGAATTCGCGCCGCGCCTCATGCTTCCCCTCTCGCTCTCGTACGACCATCGTGTGGTCGACGGCGCGCTCGGCGCCCGCTTCACCGCGTACCTCGCCCAGGTGCTCTCCGACCTGCGGCGCGGCCTGCTCTAGGAGGCGCCGTGGCGGCGATCGAGGTCAAGGTCCCGGACATCGGCGACTTCAAGGACGTGCCGGTGATCGACGTGCTGGTGAAACCCGGCGATACGGTGAAGAAGGAGGATTCGCTCGTCACGCTGGAAAGCGACAAGGCGACGATGGACGTGCCCTCGCCCCAGGGCGGCCGCGTGAAGGAGCTGCGCGTGAAGGTGGGCGACAAGGTGTCGCAGGGATCGGTCATCGCGGTGCTCGACGCGCAAGAGGCGGCGAAGATCGCGCAGTCCGACGTGCCCGACAACATGCTAGCCCCCCGCACGGAAACGCGCGACGCGGCCGCCGAGCCCTCGGCATCCGCCTCCGACTCGAAGGCGCTCGCGGGCGCCGTCGCCCAGCAGGGCGCGCGCTCCGTGCGCGAAGCGCTGAGCTCGACCCTCGCGAGCCTCGACGCGGACCTGCACGCCGAGGTGCTGGTCCTCGGCGCCGGCCCCGGCGGCTACACCGCGGCCTTCCGCGCCGCCGACCTCGGCAAGAAGGTGGTGCTGGTCGAGCGTTACCCCACGCTCGGCGGCGTCTGCCTCAACGTCGGCTGCATTCCGTCGAAGGCGCTGCTGCATGCCGCGCGCGTGATCGCCGACGCCGCGGAGATGTCCGAATTCGGCGTGAGCTTCGGCGCGCCGAAGGTGGAGATCGGAAAGCTGCGCGCGTGGAAGGACGGCGTGGTGGCGAAGCTCACCCGGGGCCTCTCGCAGCTCGCCAAGGCGCGCAAGGTGACTGTGATCGAGGCAACCGGCACTTTCGCCTCGCCGCATTCGATCGAGGTGCAGGGCAAGGACGGGCGCAAGGTCATCTCGTTCGACCACTGCATCATCGCGGCGGGCTCACAATCGGCGCGCATTCCGGGCTTTCCCTCCGACGACCCGCGCCTCATGGATTCCACCGGCGCGCTCGCGCTGGACGCCGTGCCCAAGCGCCTGCTCGTGATCGGCGGCGGCATCATCGGGCTCGAGATGGCGACGGTCTACGACGCGCTCGGCGCGAAGGTGACGGTCGTGGAGTTCATGGACCGGCTCATTCCCGGCGCCGATCCCGAGATCGTGAAGCCGCTCGCGCGGCGCATCGAGAAACGCTACGAGAAGATCCTCCTCAAGACCAAGGTCGCGAAGCTCGAGGCGGTGAAGGAAGGGCTGCGCGCGACATTCGAATCCGCGGAGGGCGGAAGCGCGCCCGCCGCGGAAATGTTCGACCGCGTGCTCCTCGCCGTCGGCCGCCGCCCGAACGGCGCGCGCATCGGCGCGGACAAGGCGGGCGTCACCGTGAACGAGCGCGGCTGGATCCCGGTGGACCGGCAGATGCGCACCAACGTCCCGCACATCTTCGCGATCGGCGACATCGTCGGCGAGCCGATGCTCGCGCACAAGGCGACGCACGAAGGCAAGCTCGCCGCGGAGGTGATCGCCGGCATGGAGCATCACGCGTGGGAGGCGCGCACCATCCCGAGCGTCGCCTACACCGATCCCGAGGTCGCGTGGATGGGGCTCTCGGAGCCCGAGGCGAAATCGCGCGGCATCGAGTACGACAAGGCCGTCTTCCCGTGGGCCGCGAGCGGCCGCGCGCTCGGCATGGGCCGCGAGGAAGGCCTCACCAAGGTGCTCTTCGAGAAGGGGACGAAGCGCGTCCTCGGCGCGGGCATCGTCGGCGTGAACGCCGGCGACCTCATCTCCGAGACGGTGCTCGCGCTGGAGATGGGCGCGGACGCCGAGGACATCGGCCTCACCATCCATCCGCACCCGACGCTTTCCGAGACGATCTTCTTCGCCGCCGAGATGGCCGACGGCAGCATCACCGACCTCATGCCGCCGAAGGCGCGCTAGGCATGGCGGAGCTCTCGCCCCCTCGCGCGGCGCCGGCCGACGAGCGCAGGGCTTCGCTCTCCGCTTGGGGGGACGACGCGCGTGGCGCCTTTTCGGGTGCGCGCGATCCGGCACGGCTCGAGGCGGCGGTGGTGCGGTTCCATCGCACGCTCGATGCCACGATCGCCGCGACGGTCGAGGGCCACGGCCTCGCGCTCGATTGCAAGCGCGGCTGCAGCCACTGCTGCCACCTGCGCGTGCACGTCCAGCCGCACGAGGCGTTCGCCCTCGCCGCGTGGCTGCGGCGGCACGTCGAACCCGAGAGGCTGGCGGAAATCGTGCGGCGGCTGAAGGAAAACGTGGCGCGCACGCGCGAGTTGGGCGAGGAGGCGCGCAAGCGCACGAACATTGCCTGCGCGCTACTCGCGTCCGACGGCACGTGCTCGGCCTACGAGGCGCGGCCGGCGCAATGCCGCCGCTACCACTCGCTGCGGCTCGCGGCGTGCGAGGCGTTCCGTACGCAACCCGACGAGTCGATCGAGAGCCCGCTCCATCCCGCGCTCGCGCACAACGCCGCGGTGATCATCACGCAGGCGCAGCATGCGGTGCGCGCGGCCGGGCTCGAGGCGGAGAACGCCGACCTCAACTTCGCGCTGCTCGAGGCGCTCGAGAACCCCAAGGCGTGGCGCCGCTGGAAGGACGGCAAGAAGCCCTTCGTCGGCGCGTGAGCGTGCCAGCGGCCGGGCAAGGATGGATAATCGGGGCATCGCCTCGAGGAATTCCTGCATGGCCGCGATGATCCGATGCCTCACCTGGGCGCTGCTCGCCGCGGCGCCCGCGCTGCTCTCGCTCGCCCCGCGCCCCGCGCACGCCTTCTGCATC
>JAICTR010000083.1 GCA_025936275.1 Burkholderiales bacterium | reverse complement strand
GGGCGCGGCGGCACGCTCGATGCGGGCGCCGGTGCGCTGCAGCGCGAGCGCGAAGGCATCGGCGAGGCTCGCCTTCGTCACCACCTGCTGCAGGTCGACGCCGAGGTGCACGATGGTCTGCGCGATCTGCGGGCGGATGCCGCTGATGATGCAATCGGCGCCCATGAGCCGCGCGGCGGCGACGGTCTTCATGAGGTGCTGCGCGACCAGCGTGTCGACCGTGGGCACGCCCGTGATGTCGATGATCGCGATCGCGGCGCCGGAGCGCACGATCATCTCGAGCAGGCTCTCCATCACCACCTGGGTGCGGCCGCTATCGAGCGTGCCGATGAGGGGCAGCGCGAGCACGCCGTCCCACAGCTGCACCACCGGCGTGGAGAGCTCGAGGAGCTCGCGCTGCTGGCGCTGGATCACCTCCTCGCGGCTCTTCTGGTAGGCCTCCGTCGTGTAGAGGCCCATGCGGTCGATGAGGAGCGTGGCCTTCCACATCTCGTCGGCGATCGCCTGCGGGTAGAGCTCGAGCTCGGTGCGCAAGCGCGAGAACACCGGCTGCTTGAGCGAGAACACGAACATCGCCGTCTCGCCTGGCGAGTATCCGTGGTTCGCGCGATTGGCCGACAGGTCGCGGAGAATGTCGCGCACGCCGCTCCACGCCGGCGATCCCGGATCGAAGTCGTGGCCCGAGCCCGCGGCCTGCACGACGGCGTCGAGGAATTCGCGGGAAGTCTCGCGGAACTCGGCTTCGTTCGCGGGGTCGCGTCGCCGGCCGGGCGCCGCGGCCTGCTCGTTGCGCCATTCGGCGAGTATCTCGGCTTCGAACTTGCGCAGGATCGCTGCGAGGGAGGGCTTGTCGGCGCCTTTCATCGACGGTCCTTTCCGCGGGTCGTGGGATGCATTCGGGGGGATGCGGCCTGTTTCGGCCGCCTTTCGATTATGGCATCCGCCGCGAGCGCCGGGCGGGCCGCACAACGTAAAATGTACCGATGACATCCAACCGGCTGCGCTTCACGAAGATGCAGGGCCAGGGCAACGATTTCGTCGTGCTGGACGGCGTACGCCAGCGCGTCGCGCTCACGCCGGAGCAGGTGCGGCGGATCGCGGATCGCCGCCTCGGCGTCGGATGCGACCAGCTGCTGGTGGTCGAGCGCGCCGCCTCGCCGCGCGAAGATTTCCGCTACCGCATCTTCAATGCCGACGGAGCGGAGGTCGAGCAATGCGGCAACGGCGCGCGTTGCTTTGCGCGCTTCGTGCTCGACCAGGGACTCACGACGAAGACCGAGATTCGCGTCGCGACCGCCTCGGGCGTGATCGTGCCGCGCGTCGAGCCCTCGGGGCAGGTGACCGTGGACATGGGAGCGCCGCGCTTCGCGCCACGCGAGGTTCCGTTCACCGGCGCGAGCGAAGCGCACATCACCGAATCCATCGACGTGGACGGCACGCGCGTCGAGGTGAGCGTGCTCTCGATGGGCAACCCGCACGCGGTGCAGGTGGTCGAGGACGTCGAGCGCGCACCGGTCACCACCCAGGGCCCACGCATCGAGCGCCATCCGCTGTTCCCGCGGCGCGTGAACGCGGGCTACATGCAGGTCGTATCGCGCGGCCATGTGCGGCTGCGCGTGTGGGAGCGCGGCGCGGGCGAGACGCTCGCGTGCGGCACGGGCGCCTGCGCGGCCGTGGTGGCGGGCATCCGCCGCGGCCTCCTCGATCGCGAGGTACGCGTCTCGACGAGCGGCGGCGACCTCCTCATCCGCTGGTCCCGCGACGACGCCAACGTTATGATGACGGGCGATGCCGTGCGCGTCTTCGACGGCGAGATCGCGATCTGACATGACCAAGGCGGGGATCGAATTGCCCACACTCACGGCCGACCAGGTGGCGGAATTCCTGCGCCAGAACCCGGGGTTCTTCGAGGCCCACGTGGACGTGCTGATGAACCTGCAGATCCCGCATCCGCACGGCGGGCGCGCGGTGTCGATCGGCGAACGCCAGTTGATCGCGGTGCGCGAGAAGGCGAAGCTCCTCGAGGACAAGCTCCACGAGCTGATCCAGTTCGGCGAGGAGAACGACGCCGCGAGCGAGAAGGTGCATCGCCTCGCCTGCCGCCTGATCGAGGCGCAGGGGCTCGATGCCGCGCTCGACACGCTCTATCTCGACCTGCTGGACCACTTCGCCGTGCCGCACGTCGCGGTGCGCCTGTGGAACGTCGCCGAGGACGATTCGGCCACGCGCGAGTTCTCGGCGGTCTCCGCCGAGGTGCGCGAGTTCGTGGAGAAGATGACCGCGCCCTACTGCGGGCACCATCCGGTCTACGACAGCCAGGCGTGGTTCGGCGAGGCGGCGCCGCACGTGAAGTCGTTCGCCATGGCGCCGCTCGCGCACGACGGCACCCGCTTCGGCGTGGTCGCCCTGGCCTCGGAAGACCCGAAGCGCTTCTATCCCGAGATGGGCACGCTCTACCTGGCGCGCATCGGCGAGCTGGTGAGCCACGCGCTGGGGCGCTTCGTGACGCCGCTCCGTGAGCAACTCCTCGATTAGGACACTCGAGGGCGAGCCGGGGATTGGCGCCGCGCCGACCGACGCGCTCGGCCGTTGGCTCGAAAGCCTGCGCACCGGGCGTCGCCTCGCCCGCCATACCCTCGCCGCCTACGGGCGCGACGCACGCCTCCTGCAATCGCTCGCCGGCGATCGCGCGCCCGCCGCGCTCACCGCGCACGACATCCGCCGCTTCATCGCGGCGCTGCACGCGAACGGGCTCGCGCCGCGCTCGCTCGCGCGCGTGCTCTCCGCATGGCGCGGCTTCTACGAATGGCTGGTGCGCCGCCGCGAGGCCTCGATGAATCCGTGCGCGGGCCTGCGCCCGCCCAAGGCGGCGAAGCGCCTGCCCGAGGCGCTGTCGCCGGACGAGGCGGTGCGCCTGGTGTCCATCGAGGACGACTCGGCGCTCGGCGTTCGCGACCGCGCGCTCTTCGAGCTCGCGTACTCGTCGGGCCTGCGCGTCTCCGAGCTCACCGGCATCGACCTCGCCGCGCTCGATCGCGCGAGCGGCGAGCTGCGCGTGACGGGGAAAGGATCGAAGACGCGCATCGTGCCGGTGGGCAAGGCCGCGCTCGACGCGATCGCCGCGTGGCTGGCGGTGCGCGCGGCGCTCGCGAGGCCCGGCGAGGCGGCGCTCTTCGTCGGTCGCTCCGGGAGGCGCATCGTGCCGCGCGAGGTGCAGCGGCGCATCAAGCGCTGGGCGGCGCTCGCCGGGATCGATGCCGACGTGCATCCGCACATGCTGCGGCATTCGTTCGCCTCGCACGTGCTGCAGTCCTCGGGCGACCTGCGCGCGGTGCAGGAGATGCTGGGGCACGCGAGCATCGCTTCCACGCAGGTCTACACGCACCTCGACTTCCAGCACCTCGCCAAGGTCTACGACGCGGCCCATCCGCGCGCGCGCCGGCGCAAGGCCTGAGCCCGATGGACGTCACGCCGGTGACGATCCTCACCGGCTTCCTCGGCAGCGGCAAGACGACGCTCCTCAACGCGATGCTCGCCGACGCGCGCTACGCGCAGACGGCGGTCGTCGTGAACGAGTGGGGCGAGATCCCCATCGACCACGCGTTGGTGCGCACGGCGAGCGAGAACGTGGTGACGCTTCCCAGCGGCTGCATCTGCTGCCGCGTCGCCGGGGAGCTCCTGGGGACGCTTCGCGAGCTGCACTTCGCGCGCGCCGCGGGCAGCGTGCCGCCCTTCCGCCGCGTGGTGGTCGAGACCACCGGCCTCGCCGATCCCGCGCCGCTCCTCGCGACGCTGATCGAGATGCCGGCCGTCGCCGCGCGCTACTCGCTCGCGGGCGTCGTGACGACCGTCGATGCCGAGCACGGCATGGCGACGCTGGACGGCCACGACGAGGCGCTGAAGCAGGCGGCGATCGCCGATCGCATCGTGCTCACGAAGGTGGACCGTGTCGAGCCGCCGACCTCGCGGGCGCTCGAGTCGCGCCTGCGCTCGCTCAATCCCGGCGCCACGATCCTGCGCAAGGGGCGAGAGGCGCCCGATGCGGCGCTGCTGCTGGAGACCGGCCTGCATCGCGGCGCGGGACTGATCGCCGACGCGCGCGGCTGGCTCAATGCCGGCGCCTATCGCCCGATGGGCGATCCCGAGCCGGCGCGTCACGACCCGCGCATCCGATCCTTCGCCTGGACGCGTGAGGAACCCTTCGTGCGCGACGACCTCGAAACGATGCTCGAGACGCTCGTGGGGCTGCTCGGCGAGCGCATCCTGCGGCTCAAGGGGCTCGCCCACGTGTCCGGCGAGGCGGGACCGGTCGCGGTGCACGCGGTGCAGCACACGCTCTATCCCCTCGCGCGGCTCCCCGCGTGGCCCGATGCCGACCGGCGCACGCGGCTCGTCTTCATCGGCCGCGACCTTGAAGAATCCGCGCTCGCCCCCATCCTCAAATCCTTCCGCGATCCCCCGAGGTAGCCCATGCCCGCCGTCGAGAACAAGGACCTGATCCCCGTCACCATCCTCACCGGGTTCCTGGGGGCCGGCAAGACGACGCTCCTCAACCGCATCCTCACCGAGAAGCACGGCGAGAAGATCGCGGTGATCGAGAACGAGTTCGGCGCGGAGGGCGTGGACAACGAGATCCTCGTCGAGGACAAGGACGAGCAGATCGTGGAGATGAACAACGGCTGCGTCTGCTGCACCGTGCGCGGGGACCTCGTGCGCATCCTCGGCGACCTGGGCAGGAAGAGGAAGCGCGGCGAGCTCAAGTTCGATCGCGTGATCATCGAGACCACGGGCCTCGCGAATCCCGGCCCGGTGGCGCAGACCTTCTTCATGGACGAGACGATCCACGACCAGTACCTGCTCGACGCGGTGGTGACCGTGGTGGACGCGAAGCACGCGGCGAAGCAACTCGACGAGCACGACGAGGCGCGCCGCCAGGTGGGCTTCGCCGACCGCATCCTGCTTTCCAAGACCGACCTCGTCGAGGACGGGAAGGTCGACGCGCTCATGAAGCGCCTGCGCGCGATGAACCCGCGCGCGCCGCAGAAGAAGGTGCACATGGGCGAGGCGGACATCAAGGAGATCCTCGACATCCGCGGCTTCAACCTCAACGCCGCGCTCGAGCTCGACCCCGCGTTCCTCGAGAGCGATGCCCACGAGCACAACGACGAGGTGACCTCGTTCGTGTGGAAGGACCCGCGCCCGCTGCACATGGAGAAGATCGAGACCTTCCTCTCGCTCATGGTGCAGAACTACGGCGAGGACCTGCTGCGCTACAAGGGCGTGCTCAACGTGCAGGGCGAGCCGCGCCGCATGATCTTCCAGGGCGTGCACATGCTGATGGGCGGCACCCCCGGCAAGCCCTGGCAGCCCGGCGAGGCGCGCGAGAGCGTGATGGTGTTCATCGGGCGCAAGCTCCCGCGGCGCCTCTTCGAGGAAGGCCTCGCCTACTGCATCGCCTGATCGGCACGGTGGACGCGCACCCCCGGGGGTTATACTTTCCGGACACCGGCGAAGGCGGGCCACACGTCCGCCGGGCAGGGCAATCCAACGGCGCACATGGCGACTTCCGCAAGCACATCGCAGGCGAGCAGCATCCGTCCCCAGGCGGGGCGCACCGCGGGCCGGCTCGGGTCGGAGGACTTCCATTCCGCGCCGCTGCCCGTGCCTCAGGAAGCGGCGGTGCTCTATGCCGCCAACCATGCCGCGTCCGCCACGCAGCTCCTCGCCGCCGAGATCAAGGATCCCGCCGGCCGCAACAACAAGCAGGCGTGGCTCATGCTCTTCGACCTGCACCAGGTCGCGCAGAGCCGCGCCGAGTTCGACGCGCTCGCGATGCTCTTCAGCGTGAAGTTCGAGCAGTCGCCGCCGGCCTGGGCCGACAGCGGCGAAGGAGCCTCGGATCCGCGCCGCACGCAGAGCCGCGAGCGCAAGGACTATTTCCTGCTGAAGCCGAACGCCACCGGCGAGATCGCCGCGGAGATCGAGAAATTCCTCGCGTTCACCCAGGCGCAGGGCACGGTGCGCCTCGATGTGGGCAAGATCGCCGCGCTCACCGCCGAGGATGCGGCGCTCCTCGCGGCCGCGCTCGCGAAGCTGCGCAAGCAGGCGACGCCGATGTGGTTCAACCACGTCGACACGCTCGAGGCGCTGCTCAGGAAGCGCATCGTCGCCGTCGATCCGTGGGAGGAAGGCGTCAAGGACAAGGCCGATCCCGCCGCGCATCGACCGTACTGGGACCTGCTCTTCGAGCTGCTGATCCTGCAGGGGAAGTCGGCGCCGTTCGAGGAGCTGGGGCTCGAATACGCGGTGGCCTTCGAGATGTCGCCGCCCAACTGGGAAACCTACGTCAACACGGTGGCCGCGGCGGCGGCGAAGTCTCCCTCGGCGGAGAAGGCGGAGCCGGGGGAGGCCGACGGCTTCGTGATGAAGGGCGTGCTCTCGGCGGCGAGCGCGAACCAGATCGCGGAGCTCAACGCCTACGCCGCCGCGCGCGCCGAGGTGCCGGTGGACATGTCGCGCGTGCTGCGCATCGACTTCACGTACGCGCCGGTGTTCTCGGACGCCATCAAGGCGATCCAGCTCGCCGGCAAGCGCGTGATCCTCGCCGGGCTCACCGAGCTCAACGCGGCGCTGCTCGAGGCGCTGGGCGTCAACCGCTACGCGATCCTGGTGCGGCGCAAGTCAACCTGAAATCGCCGCGCGAAAAAGCGCGATTTCATCGATCGGGGCCCGCGGGCCGGGCTCCAGGAAAGGCGACAATCCCCGCATGAACGCGGAACCTTCCCAGTTCCACGGGACCACCATCCTTTCCGTGCGCCGCGGCGAGCGCGTCGCCATGGGCGGCGACGGCCAGGTGACGCTCGGCAACATCGTCGTGAAGGCGAGCGCGCGCAAGGTGCGCCGCCTCTACCACGACCGCATCCTCGCCGGCTTCGCGGGCGCCACCGCCGACGCCTTCACGCTCTTCGAGCGCTTCGAGGCGAAGCTCGAGAAGCACCAGGGCCACCTGCTGCGCTCCGCGGTGGAGCTCGCCAAGGACTGGCGCACCGATCGCATGCTGCGGCGGCTGGAGGCGATGCTCGCCATCGCCGACAAGCAGACGTCGCTGGTGATCACCGGCAACGGCGACGTGCTCGAGCCGGAGCACGGGCTCCTCGCGATCGGCAGCGGCGGCGGCTACGCGCAGGCCGCGGCGCTCGCGTTGCTCGCCCACACGGAGCTCGACCCGGCGGCGATCGTGCAGCGCGCGCTCTCCATCGCCGGAGACCTCTGCATCTACACCAACCAGAACCACGTGATCGAGACGCTGTGAACGCCGCTTCCGATTCCCCGCCCGTCCGCCCCGAGCCCGCCACCGCCCCCGGCATGATGACGCCGCAGGAGATCGTCCACGAGCTCGACAAGAACATCGTGGGCCAGGGCGAGGCGAAGCGCGCGGTGGCGATCGCGCTGCGCAACCGCTGGCGCCGTGCGCAGGTGGCCGAGCCCCTGCGCGCGGAGATCACGCCCAAGAACATCCTCATGATCGGCCCGACCGGCGTCGGCAAGACCGAGATCGCGCGGCGCCTGGCGCGGCTCGCCAACGCGCCGTTCATCAAGGTCGAGGCGACCAAGTTCACCGAGGTGGGCTACGTCGGGCGCGACGTCGACTCGATCATCCGCGACCTGGCGGAGATCGCGGTGAAGGCGACGCGCGAGCAGGAGATGGACAAGGTGCGCATGCGCGCCGAGGACGTCGCCGAGGAGCGCGTGCTCGATGTGCTGCTGCCCGGCGTCGGCGCCGATGCGGCGGACCCCAACTCCACGCGCCAGCGCTTCCGCAAGATGCTGCGCGAGGGCAAGCTCGACGAGAAGGAGATCGAGATCGACGTCGCGCAGTCGGCGGCGAGCATGGAGATCCTGGCGCCGCCCGGCATGGAAGAGCTCACGCAGCAGATCCAGGGCATGTTCCAGAACATGGGCGGCGCGCGGAAGAAACGGCGCACGCTCGCGATCCGCGAGGCGCTGCGCCTCATCACCGACGAGGAGGCCCTCAAGCTCGTGAACGAGGAGGAGATCCGCTTCAAGGCGGTGCGCTCGGTCGAGCAGGACGGCATCGTGTTCATCGACGAGATCGACAAGATCGCGAGCCGCGGCGAGCTGCAGGGCGCCGACGTCTCGCGCCAGGGCGTGCAGCGGGACCTCCTGCCGCTGGTGGAGGGCACGTCGGTCACGACCAAGTACGGCATGGTGCGCACCGACCACATCCTCTTCATCGCGAGCGGCGCGTTCCACCTCGCGAAGCCCTCGGACCTGGTGCCCGAGCTGCAGGGGCGGCTGCCGATCCGCGTGGAGCTCGCCAGCCTTTCGGTCGAGGACTTCGAGCGCATCCTCACCGCCACCGACGCCTGCCTCACGCGCCAGTACCAGGCGCTGCTCGCGACCGAGGGCGTGGAGCTCGAGTACACGGCCGAGGGCGTGCGGCGCCTGGCCGAGATCGCGTTCTCCGTGAACGAGCGCACCGAGAACATCGGCGCGCGCCGGCTCTACACCGTGATGGAGAAGCTCCTCGAGGAAGTTTCCTTCGATGCCGGGCGCAACGCCCGCAAGGTGGTGATCGACGCCGCCTACGTGGATGCGCGCCTCGGCGGCCTCGCCGGCAGCGAGGACCTCGCGCGCTACGTGCTCTGAGCGGGCGCGGCGCTCATTGCAGCGCGCGCTCCCAGAGCGCGGCGAGGCGCTGCAGCGATTCGGCGGCGTTGTCGCTCGCCTTCACCGCGAACTCGAGCTCGCGCGCGGCCTGGCCTTTCCCGCCGCGCCACGATGCGGCGAACAGGAACGCCGCCTGGTTCTCCGCCACCTGCAGCTCGGCGCGCATCCGCGAGGCCTCCGGCGCGGCGGCGGCGCGCAACGCCTCGAGGTCCGCCTGCAGCGCCGCCTTCGCCGCGGCGAGTGCGTCGTTGGCATGCGCGCCGCCGAGGCCCGCCCGGGGCGAGACCAGCAGGCGCCCGATTCGCTCGGCGCGCCACGCGCCATCGATCGCCCGTCCCGCGAGCGAGCGCGATGCGTCGACGCGAGCGTCGAGGAACGCCGCGATGCGCTCGGCCTCCCACTCGATCTCCTCCGCGCGATCGCCCATGTCGCGCGCCGCATCGCGCCCCAGGCCGCGCGCGGCGCGGGCGCGGAATTGCGCGACGAGGAGCGCGAGGATCGCCGCCCGCTCGTGCAGCTCCGCGGGCGAAGCCGGGACACCCAGCGTTCGCATCGCCGCCTCCATGTCGCGCAGCGCCGCGGGAAGCGCTCGTCGCGCGCGCGCCGCCAGCACGTCGCGCGCCGCCTGCGCCTGCAGCTTGAGCACGCGCTCGACGAGCGCGGCGATACGCAACGCCGCCGCGGGCGAAGGCACCGGCGATGCAGCGACCTC
>JAICTR010000284.1 GCA_025936275.1 Burkholderiales bacterium | reverse complement strand
TGATCGCCATGGGACGGGCGGGCGTGCGCATCTTCTGGACCTCGGAAGATCGCACGGTGCCGCGCATCCGCGTAATCGAGATGGCGCCGGTTGCGGTGCTGCTTGCTCTGTGCTTCACGCTCACCGTGGCGGCCGGGCCGGCGATGCGATACCTGGATGCCGCGGCTCAGTGGCTGCACGCGCCCCAGAGCTACATCCATAGCGTCCTTCCTGCGCGATGAGACTCTTTTTCATTCTTCTCGTCGCATGGCTCGTCCTCAACGAATCCGTTGCGCCCGGCCACATCCTGCTCGGCGCTGGACTCGCGCTGGCCGGTGTCCTCGTCTATAAAAGACTTGAACCGGCTACGCACGCGCGCAACCGCCCGATGCTCGTCCTCCAGCTCGTCGGCCTCGTGATTGCCGACATCGTGCGCTCCAACTTTGCCGTGGCGCGCATTGTTCTTGGTCTCGGCCCGATGCAGCGCAAGGCGGGATTCCTGTCGTTACCGCTCGAAATACGCCATCCGGCCGGACTCGCGACGGCCGCATGCATCATTACCGCGACACCCGGCACGAGCTGGGTTCGCTACGACGCCGCCCTGAACATCGTCACCATCCACGTGCTGGACCTCGCGGACGAAGCCGCGTGGATCCGCCTTTTCAAGGAACACTACGAACGCCGCCTGATGGAGATTTTCGAATGAATATTTTCGCCCTCGCGCTCGGTGCGGCGCAGTTCCTGCTCGCAGCCGCCATGGTCTTTGCCCTTTACCGCCTGCTGCGCGGGCCGCGCGCGCAGGACCGCGTGCTCTCGCTCGATGCGCTCTACGTGAACGCCATGCTGATGGTGCTCATGTTCGGCATGCGCACCGGCACCGCGATCTACTTCGAGGCGGCGCTCGCGATCGGCGCGCTGGGGTTCGTCTCCACGGCGGCGCTCGCCAAGTTCCTGCTGCGCGGCGAGGTGATCGAATGAGCGCGGCGAGCGCGTTCGCCGCGGTGCTCGTGATCCTGGGCGCGCTCCTCGCCTTCCTCGGCTCGCTGGGGTTGCTGCGCATGCGCACGTTCTACGAGCGCATCCATCCGCCGACCATGGGCACGACGCTCGGCACGGGGCTCATCCTCGCCGCCTCGATGATCCACTTCACCGCGCTCGAAGGGCGCCCGGTGGTGCACGAGATCCTGCTGGGCGGGCTGATGACCTTCACCACGCCGGTGACCTACATGCTGCTGGTGCGCGCTGCGCGCCGGCGCGAGCATCATGCGGACGATGGAAGCGATGACTAGGACGGCGCCCGACACTGCGGCCCATACGCCCGAGCCGCCGAAGGCGGCCCACACACCCGAGCCGCCGAAGGCGGCCCATACACCAATGATGCAGCAGTACCTCGCGTTGAAGAGCCAGCATCCCGACGTGCTGCTCTTCTATCGCATGGGCGATTTCTACGAGCTCTTCCACGCCGATGCCGAGCGCGCGGCGAAGCTCCTCGACATCACGCTCACCACGCGCGGGCAATCGGCCGGACAGCCGATCCGCATGGCGGGCGTGCCTTATCACGCGGTGGAGCAGTACCTCGCGAAGCTGGTGAAGCTCGGCGAGTCGGTCGCGATCTGCGAGCAGGTGGGCGATCCCGCGACCTCGAAGGGTCCGGTCGAGCGCAAGGTCACGCGCATCGTGACGCCCGGCACGCTCACCGAATCCTCGCTCCTCGCGCCGACGCGCGAGAGCTTCCTCGCGGCGCTCGACATTGCGGGCGGCGTGGCGGGCCTCGCGTGGATCTCGCTCGCGAGCGGGGAGCTACGCATCTCGCAGCTCGACGCCACGCGCCTCGGCGCGGAGCTCGAGCGGCTTCGTCCCGCGGAGATCCTCTGCGCCGCGGATTTCGCGCTGCCCGCGGCGTTGGGCGTCGCCGTGAAGCGGCTCGATGCGTGGCAATTCGATGCGACGGCGGCGAGCCGCGAGCTCGCGCGCCAGTTCGGCACCGCGGACCTCTCGGGCTACGGATGCGAGGGCATGGAGCGGGCGATCGGCGCGGCGGGCGCTCTCCTCGCGTATTGCCGCCACACGCAGCAATCGGCATTGCCGCACGTCACCGGCTTGCGAGTCGAGCGCGAGAGCGAGTTCGTGGCGATGGACGCGGCGACGCGGCGCAACCTCGAGATCAGCGAGACGCTGAGCGGCGCGGAATCGCCGACGCTCTTCTCGCTCCTCGACCGCACCGCGACCTCGATGGGCGCGCGCCGCCTGCGCGACTGGCTGCACAACCCGCGACGCGATCCCGCGATCGCGCAAGCGAGGCATGCGGCGATCGGGGCGCTCCTCGACGCCGCCTCGCCGCTGCGATATCCCCGCGTGCAGGAGCTGCTCGGCGCGTGGAGCGACGTGGAGCGCATCACCGCGCGGATCGCGCTCGGCAGTGCCCGCCCGCGCGAGCTCGCGGGCCTGCGAGACACGCTCGCCTCGCTTCCCGCGCTGCACGCGGCGCTCTCGGCGAGCGCGCATCCGGCGCTCGAGGCCCTCGCCCCGGCGCTGGCCCCCGCGGACGAGCCGCTCGCCGAGCTCGCGCGCACGCTGCACGACGAGCCCGCGGCGATGGTGCGCGACGGCGGCGTGATCCGCACCGGGCGCGACGGCGATCTGGACGAGCTGCGCGCGATCCAGGACGACTGCGGCGCGTTCCTCCTCGACATGGAGAAGCGCGAGCGCGAGCGGACCGGCATCGCCAACCTGCGCGTCGAGTACAACCGCGTGCACGGCTTCTACATCGAGGTGACGCAGGGCCAGCTCGACAAGGTGCCGGTCGAGTACAAGCGCCGCCAGACGATGAAGAACGCCGAGCGCTTCATCACGCCGGAGTTGAAGGCCTTCGAGGACAAGGCGCTCGCCGCGGGCGAGCGGGCGCTCGCGCGCGAGAAGGCGCTCTACGAGGAGCTCCTCGCCGCGTTGAACCGCCACCTCGCGCTCCTGCAGCGCATCGCCGGCGCCGCGGCCGAGCTCGATGCGCTCGCCTCGCTCGCCGCCGGCGCCGAGGCGCTCGATCTCGCGCGACCCGAGTTCACGACCGAGGAGCGCATCGACATCGCCGAAGGCCGCCACCTCGTGGTGGAGAGCCAGGTCGAGCATTTCATCCCCAACGACACGAGCCTCGCGCGCGCGCGCCAGCTGCTGCTCATCACCGGCCCGAACATGGGCGGCAAGTCCACGTACATGCGGCAGGTCGCGCAGATCGCGCTCCTCGCCTATTGCGGCGCGTACGTGCCGGCGAAGTCCGCGTGCCTCGGGCCCATCGACCGCATCTTCACGCGCATCGGCGCCTCCGACGACCTCGCGGGCGGCCGCTCGACCTTCATGGTGGAGATGACCGAGGCGGCCTCGATCCTCAACAACGCCACCGCGCAAAGCCTGGTGCTGGTGGACGAGATCGGGCGCGGCACCTCGACCTTCGACGGCCTCGCGCTCGCCTATGCCATCGCGCGCCACCTCGCGGAGGGCGTGCGCTGCTACACGCTCTTCGCGACGCACTACTTCGAGCTCACGCAGCTCGCGGGCGCGCTGTCGAACGTCGCCAACGTCCACCTCGACGCGATCGAGCACAAGGATCGCATCGTCTTCCTGCACCGCCTCGAGGGCGGCCCCGCGGACCGCTCCTACGGCATCCACGTCGCGCACCTCGCGGGAATTCCGAAGGAGGTGGTGCGCGCGGCGCGCCGGCACCTCGCCGAGCTCGAGCGCCAGCTGCGGCCCGGCTCGACGCAGCCCGATCTCTTTGCCGCCGCGCCCGAGCCGCCTCCCGAGCGCTCGTACCCCGCGCTCGACGCGCTGGAAGAGATGGATCCCGACGCGATGACGCCGAAGGAAGCCCTCGAGGCGCTCTATCGCCTGAAGAAGCTCGCCGAATGAGGGCGTGGCGCGGCGCATCGCTCGTCGCGGCGATGCTCCTCGCCGGCTGCGCCTTCGCGCCGCCCGGGCCCGGCGTGTTCCGCTTCGCCGTCATGGGCGACACGCCGTACAACGCGCGCGAGGAGCGCGCCTTCATCGCGATGCTCGAGCGCCTCGATGCGGCGCCGATCGCGTTCGCGATCCACGTCGGCGACTTCAAGGCCGGCGGCCACGCGCCGTGCACCGATGCGTTGTATCTCGAGCGCAAGGCGCAGCTCGATCGATCGGCGCACGCGATCGTCCTCACGCCGGGCGACAACGACTGGACCGATTGCCGCCGGAAGAGCAACGGGGCGATGGACCCGCTGGAGCGACTCGCGCGCCTGCGCGAGATCTTCTTCGCCACGCCGG
>JAICTR010000337.1 GCA_025936275.1 Burkholderiales bacterium | reverse complement strand
CCTCGGCCGCCATCGGCTTCGTTCGCCCCGGGCAGGAAGTGCGCATCCGCTATCTCGCCTACCCGCACCAGAGATTCGGCTCCTACGGCGCGCGCGTGCTCGCGGTGTCGCGCAACGCGTTGCCCGCGTCGGAGCTGGGCTTCGTGCCGCCCGACGGAAGCCGCGAGCCGCTCTACCGCATCAAGGCCGCGCTCGAATCGCAGCAGGTGCTCGCCTACGGCAGGCCCGAGCCGCTCAAGGCGGGCATGCAGGTGGAGGCGGACGTGCTGCTCGACCGGCGCCGCCTGATCGAGTGGATCTTCGAGCCGCTGCTCGCGCTCGCCGGAAGGACCTAGATGGAAACGCCCGCCGGCCTGCGGCTCATCGCGCGGCCGCGACTGCCGGTATTGCTGCAGACCGAAGCGGCGGAGTGCGGCCTCGCGAGCCTCGGCATGGTCGCGTGCTATCACGGCCATCGCATCGACCTCGCGGGATTGAGGCGCCGCTTCACCGTCTCGCTCAAGGGCGCGACGCTCGCCTTCCTGATGCAGGTGGCCGGCCGCCTCGACCTCGCGCCGCGGCCGCTGCGCCTCGAGCTCGAGGAGCTCCCGCGCCTGCGCATGCCGTGCGTCCTGCACTGGGACCTCAACCACTTCGTGGTGCTCAAGTCGGCGGATGCGCGCGGCGCGGTGATCCACGACCCGGCGCGCGGCGTGCGGCACCTCGCGATGGACGAGGTGTCGCGGCACTTCACCGGCATCGCGCTCGAGCTCGCGCCCACCGCCAGCTTCGCGCCCATCGACGAGCGGCGCCGCATCCGGCTGCGCGACCTCATGGGGCGGGTCGAAGGGCTCGCCCGCTCGCTCGCGCAGGTGCTGGCGATCGCGCTCACGCTCCAGGCGATCGCGATCGTGACGCCGTTCTACATGCAATGGGCGATCGACGGCGCGGTGGTCTCGGCCGATCGCGACCTCCTCACGGTGCTGGGCATGGGCTTCCTGATGCTCGCCGTCGTGCAGGTGGCGCTCACGGCGTTGCGCTCGTGGGTGGTGCTCTACCTCGGCACGATGCTGAACCTGCAGTGGCTCGCGAACGTCTTCTCGCACCTGCTGCGCCTGCCGGTGAGCTGGTTCGAGAAGCGCCACCTGGGCGACGTGGTGTCGCGCTTCGGCGCGGTGGGCACCATCCAGCGCACGCTCACCTCGAGCTTCGTGGAGGCGCTGATCGACGGTGCGATGGCGCTCGCCACGCTGGCGATGATGATCGTCTACAGCGGCGCGCTCACCGCGCTCGCGCTCGCCTCGGTCGCCGCGTACGGGCTGCTGCGCCGCGCGTTCTACGAGCCGCTGCGCCGCGCGACCGGCGAGCACATCGTGCACAGCGCGAAGCAGCAGAGCCACTTCCTCGAGACGGTGCGCGGCGTGCAGTCGATCAAGCTCTTCGGGCGCGAGGGCGAACGGCGCTCGCGGTGGCTGAACCTCGTGGTCGACGCCACCAACCAGGACCTCGCCGCGCAGAAGCTCGGGCTCGCCTTCCGCGCCGCGAACGGCCTCGTCTTCGGCCTGGAGCGCGTGGCGATCATCTGGCTGGGCTGCCTGCTGGTCCTCGACAACCGCTTCTCGGTGGGGATGCTGTTCGCGTTCATGTCGTACAAGGACCAGTTCTCGGCGCGCGTCGCGGGGCTCGTCGACAAGCTGATCGAGCTGCGCATGCTGGGGCTGCAGGGCGAGCGCCTCGCCGACATCGTGCTCGCGGCGCCCGAGCCCGAGTCGCCCAGCGCCGCGGTGGACGACATCGAGGCCTCGCTCGAGGTGCGCGGCGTCTCCTTCCGCTACTCGGACATGGAGCCGCTGGTGCTGCTCAACTGCTCGTTCGCGGTGGCGGCGGGCGAATCGGTGGCGATCGTGGGCGCCTCGGGCGGGGGCAAGACCACGCTCCTCAAGGTGATGCTGGGGCTCCTCGCGCCGACCGACGGCAAGGTGCTCGCGGGCGGCATCGACATCCGCAAGCTCGGCATCGACCGCTATCGCAAGCTGGTCGGCACCGTGATGCAGGACGACCAGCTCTTCGCCGGCTCGATCGCCGACAACATCAGCTTCTTCGATCCCGGCGCCGATCCGGCGGCGATCGAGCGCTTCGCGCGCATGGCCGCGGTGCACGACGACATCGCGGCGATGCCGATGGGCTACAACACGCTGATCGGCGACATGGGCGCCGCGCTCTCCGGCGGGCAGAAGCAGCGCATCCTCCTCGCGCGCGCCCTCTACAAGCAGCCGAAGGTCCTGTTCCTCGACGAGGCGACCAGCGCCCTCGACGTGCAGAAGGAGCGCGCGGTGAACGAGGCGGTGCGGGGCCTGAAGCTCACGCGCATCCTCATCGCGCATCGGCCCGAGACGATCGCCTCGGCCGAGCGCGTGATCGTGCTCGCCGGCGGGCGCGTCGCGCAGGACCTGCGGCGCGTTCCGGGCGAGGCGGCGCAGCGCGGCGCGTCGTAGCAGGAAAGCGATCGGCCGCGGAATATAATCGGCGTTTTCCGCGCCCTCCCCATGACCTCCTCCTGGATGCTCGTCGCCGGCTTTCTTTTCGCGACGATGGGGGTCTTCGTGAAGCTCGGGTCGGCACAGTTCGGCAGCGCCGAGCTCGCCTTCTACCGCTCGGTCATCACCTTCGTCTCGATGCTGGGGGTGGTGCGCGTGCGCGGCGGATCGCTTCGCACGCGGCACCTGCGCATGCACGTGGTGCGCTCGATCGTGGGCGCGATCTCGCTCATGGCGTACTTCCACGCCATCGCGGAGCTGCCGCTCGCCACCGCGCAGACGCTCAACTACACCTCGCCGATCTTCCTCGCCATCGCGAGCGTCGCGGTGCTGCGCGAGCGGCTCTCGGGAAGGCTCGCCGCGGCGATCGCGCTCGGGTTCGTGGGCGTCGCGCTGCTCCTGCGGCCGACTTTCGAGCAGGGCAACGAGGCGGCGGCGCTGATCGGCCTTTTCTCCGGCGTGCTCGCGGCGTGGGCGTATCTCAGCGTGCGCACGCTCGGGCGCATGGGCGAGCCCGACTGGCGCGTGGTGTTCTGGTTCGGCCTGGTCGCCTCGGTGATGTGCGCCGCGTGGCAGGGCGCGACCGCGAGCTTCCACGCGCTGCGCTGGGACAACCTGTGGGTCCTCGCCGGCATGGGCGCGTGCGGCACCGGCGCGCAGCTCGCGATGACGCGCGCCTACCGCACCGGCAACACGCTCGTGGTCGGAGCGCTCTCGTACTCGACGCTGGTCTTCGGCGCCGTGGCGACGATGCTGGTGTGGAAGGAGCGCCTCGCCGCCGCCGAGTGGCTCGGCATGCTGGTGATCGTCGCGAGCGGCATCCTCGCGATGCGCGCCGAGCGCAAGGCCCAACCTTAGAGGGAAGAAACGGGCATGGAATCGATCCTCGTCGGCCCCGAAGAGCTCGCGCGCCACCTCGACGATCCGGATTGGATAGTGTTCGATGCGCGCCACGACCTCGCGCATCCCGAGGCGGGCCGCGAGGCGTATCGCGAGGGCCACGTCCCGTGCGCGTACTTCCTGCCCCTGGACGAGGACCTCGCCGCGCCGCGCACCGGCACGAACGG
>JAICTR010000469.1 GCA_025936275.1 Burkholderiales bacterium | reverse complement strand
GGTCGAGTTCAAGCGCGACGAGAACGTGGCGGTGCGCTCGCGGCTCACCTGGATCAGTCCCAACAAGGGCGTCTACCTCTTCACCAACCCGTTGTCGGGGCAGGGCGCGGTCTCGATCTCACCCGAGGCCCTCGCCGAGCAGATGCGCCTCGGCGAAGCGCGCATGCTGGACGATGCCCCGCTGGTGGACCGCGCCGTCGATTCGATGCTCGCCACGTTGCGCGACGGCGCCGCGGCCGCTCACGGATAGAACACCAGCAACTCGTATCCCGTCGCCTTGAGGCCGGTGAGGGCGAGGCGCAGCTGGATCGCGATCTCGCCGCCCGCCGCGAGCACCTCGTCGCGCGCCGGGCGGTGGCCGAGGTAGTCGGCCGGCTTCAGCACGCGGCGCGCCGCCGGTTGCCCGCCGATGTCCGTGAGCGTGAGCTCCAGGTGCGGATAGGCCTGCGCGACCGGTGCGAGGTTGCGGATGCGGGCCGCGAGCGAGATCTCGCCCGGGCGGCCGGGCACCTCGAGCAGCTCCGATTCCTGCAGCTTCAGCAGGCGCTCGTCCTGCGGCCAAGGGACGACGCATCCGGCTTGCGCACAAGCCGATTCGAGCCACGGGCGCAGCGCCGGATAATGCAGCGCGAGCGGCGCGCGGAACGCATACGCGGCCTCCACGCCAAGCGCGACGAGCAGCACGAAGACGCCGAGGGACCAGGCGCGCGATACGCGCCTCGCAGGAGGTTCGAGATCGAACGGCTCGGCGATCGCGGCCGGCGGCACCGGCTCCTGGCGCCGTGTGCCGCGCGACGCGGGACGCGCCGGCACGGGCGGCTCGCCGGCTGCGATCGGGGCCGGTGCGTCCATCCCTTCGAGCTCGGGCAGCTCTTCGCCAGGTGTCTCGCTCGGCCGGGGCGCGGCGCGCTCCAACGCTTCGCGCGCGGCGAGAAGCCGGCTCCCGGTGTCGTCGTCCGGAACCCGCTCGAGGGCCTCGAAGCCGCTGAACACCTTCTCGCAGCGGCCGCATCGCACCTGCCCCTGCCGCGCGTTGAGCTGCTGCGGCGTCACGCGAAAGCGCGCGAGGCAATGCGTGCACGTGGTGATCAGCATGCGGCGAGCCTCGTCCCGGCGATGAGCACCCATCCCGCCTCGCGCTCCACCGCTTCGAGCCTCGCCCAGGGCGCGTAGGCCGCGATCACCTCGGCGCCCTGCGACTCGAGGATTCCAGAGAGCGCGATGGCGCCGCCGGTGCGGGTATGGGAAGCGATGGTCGGCGCGAGCATGCGCAGGGGATTGGCGAGGATGTTCGCGACCGTGATGCGGGCGTCGCCGGGAAATCCGAGGTGCGCATCGACGACTTCGACATGCACGCCGTTCGCCCGCGCATTGTAGCGCGCGGCTTCCAGGGCGAGCGGGTCGACGTCGACGGCGCGCGCTTGCGAGGCCCCGAGCTTCATCGCGGCGATCGCGAGGATGCCGGAGCCGCATCCGTAATCGAGCACGCTGTCGCCCGGCCGCACGTTGCGCTCGAGCCACGCGAGGCATAGCCGCGTGGTCGGATGGCTTCCGGTGCCGAACGCGGAGCCCGGATCGAGGATCACGTTGACCGCATCCGGCTCCGGCGCTGCATGCCACGTCGGGACGATCCAGAGTCGCTCGCCGGCGCGGATCGGCTCGAACTGCCGCTGCGTGAGGGCGACCCAGTCGGCATCCTCCACGCGCTGCACCGAGGCCGGCGCGAGAAGCGGCGCATCGCACTCGTCGCATGCCGCGGCGATCGCCGCGCCGACCTCGAAGCCGGCGGGAAAGAGCGCGCTCACCCGGCACCGCGGCCAAGGCGCGCTCTCGCCGCCCGGCTCGGCGAAGACCGCATGCTCTTCGTCTGTGCCCGCGTCGGCGTCGGCGAGCTCGGTGGAAACGGCGCCCGCTTCGGCGAGCGCATCGGCCAGCCCTTCGGCGCGCGCTCCCTCGACCACGAGATCGACGCGCTGCCAGGCCATGGCGCGGTCAGCTCTCCGCCTGGATCGACTTGAGGGCCGCCATCTTCTCCTCGAGATAGTGGATGTTCACGCCGCCGCGGATGAAGGCGGCGTCGCTCATGAGCTCCTGGTGCAGCGGGATGTTGGTCTGGATGCCTTCGATCACCATCTCGGAGAGCGCCACGCGCATGCGCGCGATCGCCTGCTCGCGCGTGTCGCCGTAGGCG
>JAICTR010000275.1 GCA_025936275.1 Burkholderiales bacterium | reverse complement strand
CCGCCGACTGGGCCGGCGTGGAAGCGGGCATGCGCGAGTTCGAGCAGGAGTTCGAGCGTGTGGAGCGCTACATCGCCTCGGCGAAGGAGGCCGCGTGAGCACGCCGCTCGTCGCGACGGGGCTGCGCTTCCTGGTGGTGGAGGACCAGGGCTTCCAGCGTTGGACGCTCGAGCAGATGCTGCGCTCGCTGGGTGCCGCGCAGGTGCATTCCGCCGAGGAAGGCCGACAGGCGCTCGAGGTGGTGCGCTGCGCCGATCCGCCGGTCGACGTGATCGTGACCGACCTCAACATGCCGGGCATGGATGGCATCGAGTTCATCCGCCACGTCGGCGAATGCGGCTCGCGCGCCGCGATCCTCCTCGTGAGCGAGCAGGACCCGACGCTCCTCGCATCGGTCGCGGCGATGACCGAGGCCTACGGCGTCGGACTGCTGCAGGCGCTGAGAAAGCCGCTCACGCCGCAGAAGCTCGCGGCCGCCCTCGCCCGCTACCACAAGCCCGTCGAGGCGGCGGAGGCGCCGCGCGCCTTCACGCTGCGGGAGATCGACGCGGGCATCCGCAACGACGAGTTCGCGCCGTACTTCCAGGCCAAGGTGTCGCTCTCGTCGGGAAACATCGAGGGCGCCGAGGCGCTCGCGCGCTGGCATCACCCGCAGTTCGGGCTGGTCGCCCCGGCGCGCTTCATCTCGGTGCTGGAATCGAACGGCAAGATCGACGCGATGACGATGGCGGTGCTGCGCAAATCGGCCGTGCAGTGCCGTGCATGGCGCGCGCGCGGTTTCTCGACCACCGTCTCTGTGAACCTCTCGCTCACGCTCCTCGACGAGGTGGGACTCGCCGACCGCTTCGACGACGCCATCGCCGAGGAAGGCCTCACGCCGGCGGACGTGGTGCTGGAGGTGACGGAAACCGCCGCGACCAGCCACGTGGCGCACGTGCTGGAGAACCTCTCGCGCATGCGCATGAAGGGCTTCGGCCTCTCGATCGACGACTACGGCACCGGCTACGCCTCGATGCAGCAGCTCGCGCGCATCCCCTTCACCGAGCTCAAGATCGACCAGTCGTTCGTGCACAGCGCGGTGAACGGCGGCTCGAGCCGCGCGATGCTCGAATCGAGCCTCGAGATCGCGGCGAAGCTCGGCATCACCGCGGTCGCCGAGGGCGTCTCCACGGCCGAGGAGCTCACGCTGCTCCGCGAGCTGGGCTGCCCCTACGGGCAGGGCAACTACCTCATCGAGCCGCTGCCGGCCGCGGAATTCGCCGCGATCCTCGCGCGCCACGCGCTGGTGCGCGCAGTCCGTTAGGCAGGGGTCGGCGGCAAGCACGGCCGATCGCCCGCGAAAAGGGCCCGCGCGGGTCCCCTCGCACGGGGGTGCTGGATTACAATTCCCCGGCACCATGCCCCGCCAATTATTCCGACAAGAGGCCATCGACGCCCAACGCGAGAAGTTTCTCGGCGAGGCGATCATCGCGCGTCCCGTGCCCGCCTGGGTCTTCACCCTGCTCGCCGCCGGCACCGCCGCCCTCCTCATCGCCGTCGCCCTCTGGGGGCAGTACACGCGCCGCGAGCGCGTGGAAGGCTATCTGGCCCTCGATGCCGGCGCCGCTCGCGTGCTGATTCCCGATGCGGGCCGCGTCACCGAGCTCTTCATCCGCGAGGGCGACGAGGTGAAGGCCGGCGACCCCATGGCGCGCATCTTCCTCGATCGCTCCACCGCCGCGGGCGGATCGAGCAACGCCGCGGTGATCGCCGAGATGACCACCCGCCGCGGCATCCTCGAGCGCGAGCAGGCCCAGCTTCGCGACCTCGGGACGCAGCAGCTCGAGCAGGTGCGCCGCCGCGTGAAGGACCTCGGCAACGAGCTCGGGCAGATCGACGCCGAGATGAAGCTCCAGCGCGTGCGCATCAAGAGCGCGCGCGACCAGCTCGAGCGCTACCAGGGGCTCGCGGGCGAGAAGCAGTTCGTCTCCCAGGCGCTGGTGAAGCAGAAGGGCGACGAGGTGACCGACCAGGAGATCAAGCTGCAGTCGCTGATGCGCCAGCGATCGCAGGTGGAGCGCGACCTCGAGGCGGCGAAGCTCGAGGAGCCGACGGTGGAGCTGCGCTCGCGCACGCAGGTGGAGCAGGTGGCGCGCCAGATCTCCGAGCTGCAGCAAAGCCTCGCCCAGGTGCACGCACGCACCGAGACCATGATCCGCGCGCCGGTCTCGGGCGTGGTGACCAACATCGCGGTGAACAACGGGCAGTCGATCGCCGCCGACGCGCCGCTCGCGACGGTGCTCCCGAAGGGAAGCGGCCTGCACGTGGAGCTGATGGTGCCCACGCGCGCGATCGGGTTCGTGAAGGCCGGGCAGGACGTGATGCTGCGCTACGACGCGTTTCCCTACGAGCGCTTCGGCCAGTACCACGGCCGCATCATCGACATCGGCCGCAACGTCTGGTCCGCCGGTGACCGCGTGGGGCCGGTCTCGGTGCGCGAGCCCGTCTATCGCGTGGACGTGGCGCTCGACCGGCAGGATGTCTCCGCGCTGGGACAGAACTTCACGCTGCGCCCCGGGATGGTGGTGAATGCGGACCTGCTCCTCGAGAAGCGCACGCTCTTCGAGTGGATCTTCGAGCCGGTGCTGAAGCTCAAGGAGCGGATCTGATGTCCTTCCTCTCGGAGCTCCTCTCCGCGCGGGTTCCCGTGATCCTGCAGAGCGAGGCGCCCGAATGCGGCATCGCATGCCTCGCGATGGTGGCCTCCTACCACGGGCATCGCACCGACCTTTCGGCGATGCGGTTGCGGCTTTCACCTTCGCTCAAGGGCATCACGCTCAAGCACATCGCGCAGATCGCCGAGACCATGGGCATGACCGCGCGCGGCGTGCAGGTGCCGCTGGAGTCCCTCGGAAAGCTCCGGCTTCCCGCGGTGCTGCACTGGGACATGAACCACTTCGTGGTGCTCACGCGCGTGGCCGGCCGCAAGATCATCGTGCACGACCCGGCGCGCGGAAAGCGCCAGCTCACCCTCGACGAGGCGTCGCGGCACTTCACCGGCATCGCGATGGAGTTCACGCCGACTTCCTCCTTCGAGAAGAAGGACGAGCGCGAGAAGATCCGCTCGTGGCAGCTCCTGGGCGTCGCCTCGGGCGTGAAGGGCACCATCGCGCAGATCATCCTGCTGTCCTTCGCGCTGGAGGTGTTCGCCATCGCGATGCCGTTCTTCCTGCAGCTCACCGTGGACCGCGTGCTGGTGGGGCGCGACCTGGATCTCCTCACGGTGCTGGGCATCGCGTTCGGCACGCTGGTGGTGATCCAGGCGGTGATCTTCGCGGTGCGGGCCTGGGTGGGCGTCTACCTCAGCACGCACATCAACCTGAAGCTCCTCACCACCCTCTTCAACCACATGCTGCGGCTGCCGCTCGCGTGGTTCGAGAAGAGGAACATCGGCGACATCGTCTCCAAGTTCCGCAGCGTCGATGCGATCCAGCGCACGCTCTCCACGACGTTCCTGGAATCGGTGGTGGACGGCGTGATGGTGGTCCTCACGCTGATGGTCATGACGTACTACAGCGCCACGTTGACCCTCGTCGTGGTCGCCGCGACGCTCATCTACGGGACGCTGCGCTGGATCTTCTATTACCCGCAGCGCTACGCCACCGACGAGCAGATCGCGCACGAGGCGAGGAGCAGCACGCACTTCATCGAGACGCTGCGCGGGATGATGGCGATCAAGCTGAACCTGCGCGAGAGCGAGCGGCGCAGCGGCTACCAGAACCTCGTGGTCGAAGGCGTCAACGCGGGCGTGCGCGTGCAGAACGTGGGCATCCTGCAGCGGGGCTCCAACGCGCTCATCTTCGGGCTGGAGAACGTGGCGGTCATCTGGGTCGCCGCGCTCCTGGTGATGGAAGGCCGCATGAGCGTCGGCATGCTCTACGCCTTCATCGGGTTCAAGCTGCTCTTCCTCGGTCGCATCAACAACCTGATAGAGAAGTGGAACGACTTCCGCATGCTGGACTTGCACGTGGAGCGCATCGCCGACATCGCGCTCGCGGAGACCGAGACGCACAAGGCGTCGCTGCCGGTGGAGGCGGCGATCAGCGGCATGACGCTCGAGGCGAAGGACCTGGGCTATGCGTATGGGCCCGAGGGCTTCGTCTTCCGTGGCGTGAACCTCGTGGTGCCCGCGGGCGGCTCGATCGCGATCGTGGGGCCTTCGGGGTCGGGCAAGACCACGCTCATCAAAGTCCTGTTGGGCTTGCTGCCGCCCACCGACGGCGAGGTGCGAGTGAACGGCCGCAACCTCATCGACTGGGACCCGGCGCAGTATCGCTCGCGCGTGGGCGCGGT
>JAICTR010000461.1 GCA_025936275.1 Burkholderiales bacterium | reverse complement strand
GTCGTCCCCCGGACCTGCTGACGATCGACCTCTCCGCGGTGTACCCCGACCTCAAGCATCGCCGCCTGCGCGGGCGGCTTGAGGGAAATCGCGTCGTGCCGTACTACTCGCGCGGCGACATCGATTCCGATCCGTCGCTCCTCGCGGGCCACGAGATCGTGTGGGTGGACAACGAGATCGACGACTTCTTCCTGCACATCCAGGGCTCGGGCCAGGTCGAGCTTCCGGGTGGCGAGCGCATCCGCGTCGGCTACGCGGACCAGAACGGCCATCCGTTCCGCTCGCTCGGCGCGCTGCTGATCCGCAACGGCGAGATTCGGCCCGAGCACGCCTCGATGCAGGGCATCAAGGAATGGGCGCGGCGCCACAAGCGCAAGGTGAAGGAGTACCTCGATGCCAATCCGAGCTACGTGTTCTTCCGCGTGCTGCCGAGCGAGCTGCCGGGACCGATCGGCGCGCTCGGCGTGCCGCTCACGCCCGAGCGCTCGATCGCGGTGGATGCGCGCGTGATCCCGCTCGGGGCGCCGGTGTACCTCGCGACGACGCGGCCCAACACGGACGTGCCGCTCGAGCGCCTGATGGTCGCGCAGGACACGGGCGGCGCCATCAACGGCGCGGTGCGCGCCGACTTCTTCTGGGGATTCGGCGACGAGGCCGGTGCGCTCGCCGACAAGATGCGCCAGGCCGGGCGCATGTGGGTGCTGCTGCCGAAAGGCTACGTGCTGCCCGCGCCGGAAGGCGCAGGCAGCTGAGCCGCGGTCATTTGCTGGAAGCGAGCTTCGCCTTCGCTTCCGCGAAGCGCTTCTCGAGGTCCGCCATCGACACCGCGCCCGGGATGCGCTCGCCGTCCTCGAACACCAATGTCGGCGTGCCGCGGATGCGCTTCTGCTGCCCGAAGGCGATGTTCTTCTCGAGCGGCGCGGCACAGGTGCCTTCGGTCGCCGGCAGCTTGTCGTGCACCATCGCGTCGATCCAGGCCTTGCCCGGGTCGGCCGAGCACCAGATGGCCTTCGACTTGTCGACCGAATCGGGCGCGAGGATCGGGTACAGGAAGACATAGGCCGTGACGTCGGTCACGCCCTGGAAGTCGCGCTCGAAACGCTTGCAGTAGCCGCAGTTCGGGTCCTCGAAGAGCGCGAGCTTGCGCGAGCCGTTGCCGCGCACGATCTTGATCGCGCGATCGAAAGGCAGGCTCTTGAAGTCGATGGCGTTGATCTGCGCGAGCCGCTGCTCGGTCACGTTCTGCTTCGTCTTGAGGTCCACGATCGGCCCGAGCAGCAGGAAGGAGGCCTTGTCGTCGGTATAGAAAATCTCGCCGCCGGCCACCACCTCGTAGAGGTTGCCGTAGCCCGCCTTGCGCACGGTCTCCACCGGAGCCTCGGGCAGCTTTTTCCTGAGCTCCGCCTTGATGGCGTTGGGATCGACCTGCGCGTGCAGGGGCAGGATGGCGGCCGCGGCCAGCGCCGCGACGAATGCGGTGATCTTCATGGAATGGCTTCGCAATGACCCGGAGGCGGCTCCGCGTTCGCCGCGAAGGCCTGGAAGGCCGAAGACCGATTATCTCATCGCCCGGCGTGCAAGTGCGGCCTTGGCCCAGGACTGGCTTTCGACCATCCCGAGGCCGAGATTGCGCAGCGTGAAGGCGCCCGGACGCCCGGTGGCGAAGAGCTTGTCCAGGGCATCGGTCAGGAAGTGCATCGCGGTCACGTCCTCGCGCCGCTCGCGCGCATAGCGCCGCAGCACCGCGAGATCGCCCACGCCCTCCACCGCCGAACGGCCGGCAAGCGCGGCACAAAGCGCGCGCACGTCCTGGAAGCCGAGGTTGATGCCCTGGCCGGCGAGCGGATGCACGGCGTGGGCCGCATCGCCGATCAGCGCGACGCAGGGCGCGATCGGCTGCGGCACGTTCACGCGCCGCAGTGGAAAGCGCGCCACCGCCGATACGAGGCGCAGATCGCCGAGTGCGGCGCCGCCCGCCTCGCGCACCGCCCTCTCCAGCTCGCGTTCCTCCATCGCCTGCAGCAGGTCGGCGTGGCTCGTCGGCGTCGACCACACGATCGAGATGCGCCGCCCGGGAAGGGGTAGCCATGCGAGCACGCCGTCGGCCCGGAACCATTGGCGCGCGGTCTCGCCGTGCGCGCGCTCCGTCTCGAAGTTGGCGACGATCGCCGCTTCCCCGTACGGCAGCTCCTCGAACGCGATGCCCATTCGCGCGCGCAGCGGCGAGTCGGGCCCGTCGGCGCCCACGAGGAGGTCGGCCTCGAGCCGCTCGCCGCC
>JAICTR010000076.1 GCA_025936275.1 Burkholderiales bacterium | reverse complement strand
TGTCCTCCCGCAGCGAGCGCACGATCGTCGCGAGCGGCACCACGCGCAATCCGAGGCGATGCAGTGCTTCGAGGTCCCGTGCGAAGCCGAGATGGTCGTTGCCTTCGGCGCCGGCCGCGGAGACGTGCATCCCATGCCACGTGAGGATCGGAATCCGGGCGCGGCGCGTCCATGGAAAGAATGCCCGCAGCATTTTTTCATTGTAACGAGACGCCGCGCATCGGCCGCCATGGAATAATTGCCCAAGGCCTTTCGCCACGCCCCATGTCCCCGCAGATCCTCTCCAACCTCAACCCCGAGCAGCTCCAGGCGGTGACGCTCCCGCGGCGCTCGGCGCTGATCCTCGCCGGCGCCGGCAGCGGCAAGACGCGCGTGCTCACGACGCGCATCGCGCACCTCATCCAGTCGGGCGAGGCGAGCCCCGCGGGCATCCTCGCCGTCACCTTCACCAACAAGGCCGCGCGCGAGATGCTCACGCGCCTCTCGGCGATGCTGCCGATCAACACGCGCGGCATGTGGGTGGGCACGTTCCACGGCCTGTGCAACCGGCTCTTGCGCACGCATCACCGCGAGGCGGAGCTGCCGCAGCTTTTCCAGATCCTCGATTCGGCCGACCAGCAGGCGCTGGTGAAGCGCCTCGCCAAGGCGCAGGCGCTCGACGAGGAAAAGTATCCCCCGCGCCAGCTCACGAACTTCATCAACAACTGCAAGGAGGCGGGCCTGCGCGCCAACGCCGTGGAGGCGGGCGACGACTTCACGCGCCGCATGGTCGCCTTCTACGCCGACTACGACGCGCAATGCCGGCGCGAGGGCGTGGTGGATTTCGCGGAGCTCCTGCTGCGCACCTTCGAGCTCCTCTCGCGCAACCTCGACCTGCTGCATCACTACCAGTCGCGCTTCCGCTACATCCTGGTGGACGAGTTCCAGGACACCAACAAGCTGCAGTACAAGTGGATCAAGCTCCTCGCGGGCTCCAACGGCTGCGTGTTCGCGGTGGGCGACGACGACCAGTGCGTGCCCGAGGGCACGCTCATCACCATGGCCGACGGCAGCCGCCGGCCCGTCGAACAGGTGAAGAAGGGTGACCGGGTGCTCTCGTGCTACGGCCCCGGGATGTTCCGCGCCGCGGAAGTGGTCGAGACCCATTCGATGATCGCGCGCGAGGGCCTCGTCGAGATCCGCACCTCGGGCGGCCGGCGCCTCACCAGCACGCCGCGCCATACGCATTTCGCCGAGCGCCGCCGCGTGAAGCCGCGCGCCGCGGGCGAGGTGGTGGTCTCGCTGTGCGCGGACGATGAAGCCGGGCAGGTGATCCATTCGGTGATGGCGTCGAGCCGCCAGTCCATGTTCGAGGACTACGGCGCGGCGATGCGCGAGGCGGAGCGCGCCATCGCGGCAGCGGGCGGCGCGATCCGCCAGGTGGCGCGGCTGGGCGCGCGCTTCTTCGATTTCGTCCCCGCGATCCAGATGGAGGCGGGGATGTCGGTGATGTGCGAGGACGGAGAGGCGGAGGTGGTCGCCTCGGTGCGCCGCATCGCCGGCGAGCGCCGCGCCGTGCACGACATCGACGTTTTCCCGACCCACAACTACGTCGCGAACGGCATCGTCACGCACAACTCGATCTATCGCTTCCGCGGCGCCGAAGTCGGCAACATGAACGAGTTCGTGCGCGACTTCGACGTGCGCGACGTGATCAAGCTCGAGCAGAACTACCGCTCGCAGGGCAACATCCTCGACGCGGCGAACGCGATCATCGCGCGCAACAAGGCGCGCCTCGGCAAGAACCTCTGGACCTCGGAAGGCAAGGGCGAGGCGCTGCGCATCTTCGCCGCCGCCAACGACGAGGAGGAGGCGCGCTTCATCGTGGACGAGGTGAAGCAGCTGCATCGCGAGGGCATCGCGCTTTCCGACATGGCGCTCCTCTACCGCTCCAACGCGCAGTCGCGGGTGCTCGAGCATTCGCTGTTCCGCGCCGGCATCGCGTACCGCGTCTACGGGGGACTGCGCTTCTTCGAGCGCCAGGAGGTGAAGCACGCGCTAGCGTATATGCGGCTCGCGGCGAATCCCGACGACGACACGGCGTTCACGCGCGTGGTGAACTTCCCGCCGCGCGGCATCGGCGCGCGCTCCATCGAGCAGTTGCAGGATGCGAGCGAGCGCGGCATGGGAAGCCTCATGCACGTCGCGCGCGCCGGCGTGGTCGGGGGGCGCAGCGGCACGTCGCTCGCGCAGTTCGTCGAGGTGATCGACGCGCTGAAGAAATCCTCGGAGACGCTCACGCTTTCCGAGCTGGTGGAAGAGGTGATCGAGCGAAGCCGCCTCAAGGAGTACTACGCGGCGGAGAAGGACGGCCAGGACCGCCTCGAGAACCTGCAGGAGCTCTACAACGCCGCGGCGCTCTTCGCCGAGGATTTCGAGCACGGCCTCGAGCCCGCGGGCGAGGCGCAGGAGGACGCGCCGCCCGGCACGCCCGAGCAGCAGATCCTCGCCGCGTTCCTCTCGCATGCGAGCCTCGAGGCGGGCGAGCGCGAAGCCGCCGCCGGCCAGGATGCGCTGCAGCTGATGACCGTGCACTCGGCGAAAGGCCTCGAGTTCTCGGGCGTCTTCATCTCGGGGCTCGAGGAAGGCCTCTTCCCGCACGAGAACAGCATGCTCGAGGATGGCGGCATCGAGGAGGAGCGTCGCCTCATGTACGTCGCGATCACGCGCGCGAGGAAGCGCCTCTACCTTTCGTATGCCGGGAGCCGCATGCTCCACGGCCAGCCGCGCTACGGCATCGTCTCGCGCTTCGGGGAGGAGATTCCGCCGCAGCTCTGCAAGTGGATCGTGCTGCCGGAGGGCCGCGGACACACCTCGTTCACGAGTCCCGCGGGAGCGGGACGGTACGGAGGTGGGTCCCCGGGGCCGGCGCATTGGTCGTCCGGAGGCGGCCGCGCCCCGCAAGCCGACCGCAACCGCTATCCCACCCCGCCGCAGCGCGCGGGCTTCGAGATGCAGCGCCCCGACGAGCAGCCGTTCGCCATCGGGCAGAACGTGCGCCACGCGAAGTTCGGCGAGGGCGTGGTGCTCAACTTCGAGGGCCGCGGGCTCGATGCGCGCGTGCAGGTGCGCTTCCGCGCCGAAGGCACCAAGTGGCTCGCGCTGCAGTACCCCCAGCTGAGCCCTGCCTGAAATTGGGACCGCCCCCTTTTACCGAATCGCGCAAAAAGGGGACTGTCCCTATTTCAGGCTTTGTTCCCGGCCTTCGAATACCTCGCGGTAGCCGACGAAGGTGCTGATCGCCATCAGCGGCAGCACGACGATGAGGCCCAGCGCCCACGGGACGAGGCCGAGGAAGAAGAGCCCGAGGAGCACCGCGCCGTACACCATCATCGGTCCGAGGTTCGCGAGCGCGGCGTACACGCTCCAGCGCACGGCATGCAGCGTGGGCATGCCGTGGAAGGCGATGAGCGGCGGCGCGAACCACAGCGCGCCCTTCACGATCACCGTCACGAGGAAGCCCAGCGCGAGGATCCACTCCTTGCCCTGCAGCGCTTCCACGTATTCGGCCATGGTGAACGGCTGGTCGCCCTCGTTCGCCATCGGCAGCCCCAGCGCGGCCATGAGCGCGAAGATCGCGATCTCGGAGAGCAGCAGCACCGCGCCGAGGTTCACCTGCGAGCGCATGTGGCGGCGGAAGCCGCTGAAGAGCTCGCCCGTGGAGATCGCCTCGCCCGCCGACTGCTTGTAGCCGGCGATCGCGAAGCTCGCGAAGAACGCGGGCTGCAGGAAGTTCGCGATCACGCCGCCCAGGAACGGCACCAGGATCAGCGCGAAGGTGATCGAGAGCCATCCCGCCGTGAGCCCCATCCACTGCAGCGGGCGCGCGCGGAACATGCGGAACGATTCGGCGAGCCACAGCGCGCCGTGCGAGGCGGGAAGCTCGGCGACGCGGGTCGTGCCGTCCATCAGCCGAGCGGGTGCGCGTGCGCGATGTGGTGCTCGAGCAAGCGCCGCGAGAACGCGTCGTCCTTGGAGATGGTCATCTGCGACGCGCGCGGGAAGCGCGTGTAGCCCAGGCGCCCGAGCCAGGTGCGCAGTGCCGCGCGCCTGAGCATCACCGGCCACATCTCGCGCTCGAGCTCCTCGAGGGGCCGCTCGCTTTGGTAGCCCTCGATGAATGCCGCCGCGCGCGCGCCATCGAGCGCGGCCTGGGGCGTCACGCACCAATCGTTCACCGCGATGGCGAGGTCGTAGGCGAGCGCGTCGTCGCACGCGAAGTAGAAATCGATCACGCCGCCGCGCCCCTCGGCGTCCCAGAGCACGTTGTCGCGGAAGAGGTCGCCGTGGATGATGCCGCGCGCGAGCACCGTGTCGTCGTGCATCGCCTGGTAGCGGTTCTCCTCGGCGATGAGCGCGTTCTCCTCGCGCGAGAGCTTGGGCGCCACCGCGGCGGCGAAGCTTTCGCGCCACGCGCGCCCGCGCCAGTTGTCGAGCGACGCATCGTAGCCCACGCCCGCCACATGCAGGCGCGCGAGGATCTCGCCCGCCGCGCGGCAATCGTCCGCATCGGGCTCCATGCGCGGCACGCCGGCGAGGCGCGTCACGATGCACGCCGGCTTGCCGTTCAATTCGGCGAGCATCTCGCCGTTCTCGCGCTGCATCGGTTGCGGGCAGGGCACGCCGTTACGCGAGAGGTGGTCCATCAACCCCACGTAGAACGGCAGGTCGGAGCGCGGAATGTGCTCGAAGAGCGTGAGCACGTATTCCCCGGTCGTGGTGGTGAGGAAATAGTTGGTGTTCTCCACGCCTTGCGCGATGCCCTCGAGGCGCTCCAGCTCGCCGAGGGCGTAATGCTCGAGGAGGGTGCGCGCCTGCGCTTCCGAGACCGGGGTGAAAACCGACATCGCGTCCGGGCTCAGAACTCCATCAGGACCCATTGGGGGACGCGCAGGCGGCCGTCGACGGGCGCGTCCTGGCGCGTGAAAGTGCCGTCTCCCTTGAGGTCCATGAGGATGTAGGGATGCCCGCCCTTCGGGGTGACGCGCATCATGTAGAGCTTGTTGTTGATGCGGTATTCCTGCACCGTCTCGCCGTTCTCCTCGCGCGAGCTCACCTGCGGTTCGGGCTCGGGCTGCGTCGCGATCATCGGCGGCGGCGGCGGGACGTCCTCGAGCGGCACCGTGCCGGGCGGCCTGGGACGCTCGATGGATTGCGCGAGGGCGGGGAGGGTGGTGGCAAGCGCGAAGGTCGCCGCGAGGGCGATCGCGATGCGCCGGCGGGGCGCGGCGGAGGACATGGCAAACCTCGATTCGGGACGCGGAGTGTAGCAGTTAGAGCGCGAGCTCCGCCTCGCGTTCTGAGGGCGACGGCTCGAATCCGCGCGACTGGTAGTGCTCGAAGATCGCCTCGACCACTTTCTGCGGATCGTCGATCACGCGCAGGAGCTGCGGATCGTCCACGCCGATCATGCCTTCCTCGCGCAGCGTCCCGCGGATCCAGTCGAGGAGCCCGTCCCAGAACTTGCCGCCCATGAGGATCACCGGCACCGGGCGGATCTTCGCCGTCTGCACCAGCGTGAGGACCTCCATCAGCTCGTCGAGCGTGCCGAAACCGCCCGGCATCATCACGAACGCGCACGACATCTTCACGAACATCACCTTGCGCGCGAAGAAATGCTGGAACGTGTGCGCGATGTCCTGGTAACGATTCGCGCTCTGCTCGTGCGGAAGCTGGATGTTGAGGCCCACGCTCGGGCTCGCGCCCGCGAAGGCGCCGCGGTTGGCCGCTTCCATGATGCCGGGGCCGCCGCCCGAGATCACGCTGAAGCCCGCCTCGGAAAGGCGCTTCGCGATGTCCTCGGCCATGTGGTAGTACGCATGGTCGGGCGTCACGCGCGCGCTGCCGAAGATCGCGACCGCGGGCTGGATGGTCTGCAGCCGCTCGGTCGCGGTCACGAACTCCGCGATGATCTCGAACATGCGCCACGCCTCGCGCGCGGAACTCTGCGAGCGGCGGACGAGCTGCGGATCCGAGGGCTTGGGAACCTTGGGGGACGTTGCGGACATGGGCAGCCTGCGGAAAAAGCGGTGGGCGGGATGCGGACTATTCGTGCTTGCGCAGCGAGCCCGGCCGGGTATGCTACCGCAAAAACCGGCGCATTCCGCCCTCGGGAGGCCGCAAATCGCGCGCATCGGCACGGCCATCGGCGTCCTCCTCGTCGCGCTTTCCAGCGCGGCGGTCCAGGCCGCCACGCCCTCGATCGGCGGCGGCTCGCGCATCGGCGCGGCGCTCGGACGCGACGGGATCGTGCGCACGATGGGCGACGATTCCTCGGGCGCGCTCGGCATCGGCCGATCGCTGAACGGCGGCAGCCCTTCACGCGTGGCGCTCGCGAGCGGCATCATCGCCATCGCCGCCGGCGACTCGCATGTGATCGCGCTCAAGTCCGACCACACCATGATCGCGTGGGGCGACAACGCCAACGGCCAGCTCGGCGACGGCACCACGACGCGGCGATCCACGCCGGTCGCGGTCGTGGGCCTCGCCAACGTGCAGGCGATCTCGGCGCGCGGCGCGCATTCGCTCGCGCTCACATCCGATGGCCGCGTCTGGGAGTGGGGCGGCTCGCCGACGCCCGCGCAAGTCGCGGGGATCACCGATGTCGTGGAGATCTCCGCCGGTGCCGCTTTCGCGCTGGCACGACGGCGCGACGGCACCGTGTGGGCGTGGGGCCGCAACGACGATGGCCAGCTCGGAGACGGCACGCGCAGCGATCCCTTCACGGGCCGCGCGACGCCCGCGCCGGTGAAGGGCCTCGCGAACGTGGTCGCGATTTCCGCCGGCGGTGACCATGCGCTCGCGCTGCTCGGCGACGGCACCGTGAGGGCATGGGGCGCCAACACGCACGGCGCGCTCGGCGATGGCACCACCGTCGATCGCCTGGCGCCCGTCGCGGTGAACGGCCTCACCGGCGTGACGTTCATCGCGGCGAGCGGCGCCACCGGCGACTACGGGCACTCGATCGCGATCCGCGCCGACGGCAGCGTGCTCGCGTGGGGAAGCAACGCGTACTCGGAGCTGGGCGACGGCACCTACGACGACCACCTCACGCCGATCGCGCTCACCGGGCTCGCGGGCGCCATATCGATCTCCACCGGATTCCTGCATTCGTTCGCGCTCATCGCCGGCGGCACGCTGGCGGCGTGGGGCACCAACGAGAACGGGCAGCTCGGCGATCCCTCGATCGATCGCTTGTCGATGCCGGCGGCGATCGCCGGATTGACGGGCATCGCGGACGTGCGCGTGGGCGATCTCTTCACGGTCGCGTTGAAGACCGACGGCACCGTGCTCGCCTGGGGCGACAACGCCTTCGGGCAGCTCGGCAACGAGGCGTTCGTGTTCCGCTCGACGCCCAGCGTCGCGCTCTCCGGCGTCGCGAAGCTCGCGGTCGGCGGCGCCCACATGGTGGCGCTCGAGTCGGACGGCAGCGTCGTCGCGTGGGGCGACAGCCGCGCCGCGCAGGTGGGCGACGGCACTTCGGTGAACCGCTCGGCGCCGGTCGCCGTCATCGGGCTGGGACCGGGGAGCGGCGTCACCGACATTTCCGCGGGCGGCCTGCACACGCTCGCGTTGAAGTCGGACGGCAGCGTGCTTTCCTGGGGCGACAACTACTCGGGCGAGATCGGCGATCGCGAAAGCGACGACGCCTCGGTGCCGTCGCGCGTCCTCGGGCTCGCGAGCGTCACGGCGATCTCCGCCGGAGGCGCGCATTCGGTCGCGCTGCGCTCCGACGCAACGGTGTGGACCTGGGGCCTGGACGACTTCGGCCAGCTCGGCGACGGCACGCGCACCGCGACGTACGCCGGGCGCTCGACGCCGCGGCCGGTGGCGGGACTGAACGGCGTCGTGAAGATCTCGGCGGGCGCAAGCCACACCGTCGTGCTCAAGTCCGACGGCACGCTGTGGGCGTGGGGCCGCAACGTCGAAGGCGAGCTCGGCGACGGCACGCGCACCGATCGCCTGTCGCCGGTGCGCGTCGCGAGCGGGTTGACCGACGTGGTCGACATCTCCGCGGGCGATGCCCACACCCTCGCGCTGCGCCGCGACGGCACGGTGTGGGCGTGGGGCGCGGGCTATGCGTACCAGCTCGGCGTCGGCACGGCGGACGACCACGCGACGCCCGTGCAAGTGGTGGGGCTCTCGCACGTCGTCGCGATCTCCGCCTCGGGCCATTCGATGGCGCTCAAGGAGGACGGCACCGTCTGGAGCTGGGGCTCGAACGGCGCGGGCGAGCTGGGCGACGGCACGCTGGTCGATCGCGCCTTGCCGGTGGTGGTGTTGCGCGAGGACGGTGCGGGAAGCGTCGCCGCGAACGATTGGTTCCTGCATCTCGAGCCTTCCATCGCCGCGGCGATTCCGGCCGACAAAGTCCCCGCATTCCTGCTGGTGGCCGCCGCCGCGGGCGGCGACATCACGGCCAGCGTGCGCTACCGCGAGTCGGACGTGGGCCGCGCCGGGAACGTCTACGTCTTCGCGCTCGTGCCGCGCGGGCTCGTGAAGCGCGCGCGCGAGGCCAAGGACGACGATGCGTCGCCGTGCGTGCTGGCGCAGGTCGACGCGAGCGGCGAGCTCGCGCAGCGGTCGGCCTCCACGCTGCAGCCGTATGTGTCGGGCGTGCTCTCGGCGCAGGGACAATCGGTCTCGCTGCTGAACGGCGCCGCCGCGGCGCAAGCGGCGGGCGCGACCTTCTTCGTCGGCTACGGCGACGATGCCGAGGCGATGCTCGCGAACGGCACCAACCGCAGCGCCGTGTCGATCGCGGGCGGGCTGCAATGCCCTGCCGCGCTCGCCGCATCACCCGGGCCGCTCAGCGGGCTGTGGTGGAACCCGGACGAATCCGGCTGGGGCATCGACTTCACGCAGCGGCGCAACATCGTCTTCGCGGCGTGGTTCACCTACGACGGCTCCGGAAATCCCGCGTGGTACGTCGCCTCGAGCTGCACGATGCCTTCGGGAAGCACGGGCGCGTCGGGTACCTGCAACGGCACACTCTATCGGGTGAGCGGCCCGACCTTCTTCGGCGCCGCGTTCGATGCCGGCCTCGTGGATGTCGCCGCGGCGGGCACGCTGCAGGTCGCCTTCGCCGACGCGAGCCACGCGACGATGACCTACAGCGTGGGCTCGCAGACGCGCAGCGTCGCGCTGCAACGCCAGCTCTTCGCGAGCGGGGATGCGCCGCCGCCGATCGACTTCACCGACCTGTGGTGGAATCCCGCCGAGTCGGGCTGGGGCCTCGCGATCGCGCACCAGTACGGCGTGATGTTCCTCGCCTGGTACGTCTACGACGGCAGCGCGGCGCCCGTGTGGTACGTGGTGTCGAATTGTGCGGTGAGCGCGAACGGCTGCTCCGGCACGCTCTATCGCACCACGGGTCCGGCGTTCGGGCCGATCTTCGATCCTTCCGCGGTGCAGCGGTTCGAGGTCGGAAGCGCGAGCGTCGCCTTCAGCGACGCGAACAACGCCACGCTCACCTACACCGCGAACGGCGTCACCGCCACCAAGGCGATCACGCGGCAGCTCTTCTGATCGCGCCGCGACCGCGCCGCGGCGAATCCCCCGGCGATGCGCGGCGGTTTCCGCGCGGGCCGAAGCTCCAGTCTGGGATAATCGTGGATTCCCGGACGCTCCCATGAACGACGCTCCCAAGCGCCTGCTCCTCGTCGATACGCCGAGCTACTTCTATCGCGCCTT